>DATGAX010000286.1:0-3245 GCA_035312965.1 Acidimicrobiales bacterium | reverse complement strand
CGATACGGGCTCCTCATCGGCCCAGATATTCGCAGGTGGGGCGGGTGAGGGGCCAACCGGGGGCTCCAACAACCGCGGGAGACCCCTGGGTAGAGTTGTCCCCGGGCGGGGAGGATCCGCCAGCGCCTCTCTGGGCCTGCCCCTTTTGCCGCCGTGACCGATTTCTACTCCGCCGGACGCCGCCCCTTGCCCAACTCGCCCCGGTCGCCAGACCGGCGGCTGACCGGGCCCGGCCGCCGGCGCTGGCCCCGCCGCTTCCTGGTGGGCGCCAACATCGTGGTGGCCATGTGCATCATCGGCGCCGTCTCGGCCTACGGCTACGTGCAATGGCGGCTCGACCAGATCCACCGTGAGAAGATCGCCGGGCTCACGGCCATCAACGGGGGCAAGCCGTTCACCATCCTGGTGGTCGGCTCCGACAGCCGATCGGCGCTGGCCACCAACGCCGACAACAAGCAGTTCGGGGGCTCATCGGCCGCCGCCGGGCAGCGCTCCGACACCATCATCCTGGCCCGGATCGCCCCCGCCACCCGCCAGATCATGTTGCTGTCCATCCCCCGCGACCTGTGGGTCAACATCCCGGGCCAGGGCATGAACCGGGTCAACGCCGCTTTCGACAGCGGGGCCAGCCTCTTGGTGCAGACCATCCAGAGCAACCTGGGCATACCGATCACCCACTACGTGGAGATCAACTTCGACACGTTCCGGGCCGTCACCGACGCGGTGGGCGGGGTGAGCTTCTACTTCCCCACCCCGGCCCGGGACGCCTATTCACTGCTCAACGTGGGCCGCCCCGGCTGTGTCCTGCTCACCGGCGACGAGGCACTCGGCTTCGTCCGGTCCCGCCATTACGAGTACTACCAGAACGGGTACTGGCACTCCGAGGCGCAGAGCGACCTGGCCCGCATCAAGAGGCAGCAGGCCTTCATCAAGAAGATGGTCAAGAAGGCGGAGGGGAAGTTCGCCGATCTGGGGGCCATCAACGGGGTGATCGGCGGGCTGACGAAGAACCTCACTGTCGACAGCACCTTCAGCAACAACCTGATCCTCGACCTGGTCCGGGACTTCCACGCCATCGACCCGTCGTCCATCGGCACCCTCACGCTGCCCAACTACGGGTTCACCACCGCCGGGGGAGCCGAGGTCCTGGGCCTGCAGCAGCCCGAGGCGGCGCAGACCATCGCCGCCTTCAACGCCTTCGGCAACACCCCGCCGCCCGCCACCGGCAAGTCGGCGCCGGCGCCCAAGACCCCCACCGCGCCGCGGATCACGGCCCCGCCGGTCACGGTCGCCCCGTCCTCGGTCAACGTGGAGGTGGCCAACGGCACCGGCGTGGCCGGCCAGGCGGCCGCCGCCACCAACACCCTCACCGCGGCCGGCTTCCGGGCCGTCACCAGCTTCTCCAGCCCGGGCTCCTCCTTCGCGGTGACCCAGGTCCGCTACGCCCCGGACGCCAAGACGGCCGGCGAGCAGATCGCCGCCACCATCCCAGGCGGCGCCGACCTCGTGGCGGACTCCGCCCTGACGCCGACCGCCTTCAACGTGGAGGTCGTCACCGGTTCGACCTACACCACGGCGACCGGCGGCACGGTGGCCACCACATCCTCCAGTGCCGCCCCCACGACGCCGGCCACCACGGTGCCGGGCACCAACACCGACACGTACGTCCTGCCTGGAATGCCGGCCGGTCAGGTGCCACCCGCCTGCTGAGGGATCCGCGACCGCCCGGCCGGGCGGTGCCAGGATCTCGGCATGACGACAGATCAGAGTGCGGCCTCCAATCCCGGCTATCCGGTCACGGCCGGGCTCGACGCCCCGTTGGAGGTGGCCCGCTGGCGGGTGATCGGCAACATGATCATGGCCATCCCGCACTTCATCCTGCTGTACGTCCTCGGCATCGTGACGGAGGTGGTGGCCCTCCTCGCCTGGTTCGCCATCCTCTTCAGCGGACGCCTGCCCGAGGGCATGGGGACGTTCATGGCCGGGGTGGAACGGTACCGGTGGCGGGTGAGCACCTTCGCCACCTTCCTCCGGGAGCCCTACCCGGCCTTCGCCATCCCGAGCGGTTACGCCGAGCCGGGCGGCGATCCGGCCTGGCTGCAGATACAGCCGGCCACGTCGTACAACCGGGCCGCCGTCTTCTTCCGCATCCTCCTGGCGATCCCCCAGATGCTGTTCGGGTTCGTGCTGGGCATCGGCGTCTACTTCGCCATGATCGTGGCGTTCTTTGCCGTGCTGATCACCGGGCGCTGGCCGGCCGGGCTGCGCAAGTTCGTGCTCGATGTGGCGTTCTGGGGGGTGCGCTTCAACGCCTGGTTCTTCCTGCTGGCCGACCCGTACCCGCCCTTCGCCCTGGGCTGATGGCTACGCCCTCTTGATGGGCGCCAGCGACAGGGCCAGGTGCTTCTCGCCGACGGAAGGAAAGCGCACCCGGGCTTCGGCCTTCTGACCCGCGCCCCACACGTCGAGCACGACGCCCTCCCCCCACTTGGCGTGCACGACGGTCTCGCCCGCCCGCAGTCCGAGCTGCTCGGCCCCCGTGCCGTGCACCGGGCCGCGGGTCGCCGACCGCAGGGCCGACTCGACGATCCGCTCGCGGGTGGACAGGTCGGCCCGCGCCGAACCGGATCGGCGCCGGTAGCCCCCGTCCACCATCCGGAAGAGAGCCTCGGGTATCTCCTGCAGGAACCGGCTGGGGGGGTTGTACTGCGTCTGGCCCCACAGGTTCCGGCACCAGGCGTTGGACAGGTAGAGCCGCTCGCGCGCCCGGGTGATGCCGACGTAGGCCAGGCGGCGCTCCTCTTCCATGTCGTCCGGTTCGCCCAGCGACCGGAGGTGGGGGAACACGCCGTCCTCCATCCCGATGATGAACACCACCGGGTACTCGAGCCCTTTGGCCGTGTGGAGGGTCATGAGCGTGACCCTGGAGGCGTCGCCGTCCACTTCGTCGGCGTCGGCGACCAGGCTCACCTCTTCCAGGAACTGGTCCAGGGACTCGGCCTGGCGGGCCGCGCCGATCAGCTCCTCGACGTTCTCCAGCCGGCCCTCGGCTTCCAGCGACCCCTCGGCTCGTAGCTCGGCCAGGTATCCGCTCTGTTCGGCGATGCGCTCCAGGAGGGCGCCCGGGCCGACTGCGTCCTCACCGCGGGCCGCGGCCCGGAACCCGATCAGGAGCTGCTGCAGCTGGCGCAGCCCGGTCAGGGCCTTGCCGGTGACACCGGCCTCCTCGGCGTGGGCCACGGCCT
>DATGAX010000285.1:0-2631 GCA_035312965.1 Acidimicrobiales bacterium | reverse complement strand
AGGACGTGCTGCTGGAGTGAGACGGACCTCCAGCCCACGTTGTAGGGGATGTTCCCCGACCCGCTCTGGTTGAAGAAGTAGTTGTCGACGCCGCCGTTGTTGTGGGTGACGAGCTGGTGGGAGATGATGTCGCCGAGGCCGTGGCGGAGGTCCATCTCCGCGCAGCCCATGCGGTGCTCGAAGGTGGCCACCTGGCCGCCCTTGATCGTGGCCCGCAGGTGGTGGACGCTCGTAGGACGGGTCCGGCCCACCTTGAGGTCTTCCTCCCGCATCCACATGAGCTTGACCGGCTTGCCGAGGAGCTTGGAGATCTGCGCCGCCTGGAAGGGGGCGTCGTGGAACAGAGAGCGCCCGAAGGCGCCGCCCCTCGGCCCGATGTGGATGACGACCTGGTTCTCGCCGTAGCCGAGCACCTTGGCGATGTTGCGCACCGCGGTGTTCGGGATCTGCGGCCCGGACCAGATCTCGACCTTGTCGGCCGTGACGTTGGCGACGGCGGTGTTCGTCTCCATGGGTGCATGGCTGACGTACGGCCAGCGGAAGGTGGCGTCGATCACTCCCTCGCCCAGGTCCGGGGCGACCGCCTTGTCCTGGATCCCCGCCAGGATGTCGTCGATCTGCGGGTCGGACAGGGTGTCCATCGGTCCCGCGCCCCAGGTGACCTTGAGCGCGTTCTTCGCCTTCTTGGCGATCCCGAAGGTCTCAGCGCTGATCGCCACGCCCCCGGGGATGAGCATCTCGGGGTAGCCCGGGAACGGGGTGATGGCGATCACCCCGGGCATGGCCAGCACCTCTGCCGCGTTGTCGACCGACGTTACAGTGGCACCGTGCCTCTCCCAGAGGAGGGGGACCGTCGGCACCGCCCCCGGGACCTCGGTGAGGTCCATGCAGTACGTCGCCCTGCCGGTGGCGATGTCGCGGGCGTTGATACGCGGGCGTGGCTGCCCGATGAGCTTGTACTCCTCGGGCTTCTTGAGGCGGGGCGCCTCCATCGGCGTGACCGTGGCCGCGGCCGCCGACAGCGCGCCGTACGACAGCTTGCGGCCGTCGGGGGCGATGACGTACCCGTTCTGGGTGCGCAGGATGCCGGGCGGAACCTTCCACTGCAGCGCGGCGGCGCTCGTCATGCGTGCCCTGATCTGGGCGGCGATGACCCGGACCGGATCCCACAGCGAGCGGGTCGAGTGCGAACCACCGGTCAGCTGCGCGTCGGCGCGCTTGGGCTCCGCCTTCGAGAGGGCCACGTCCATGTTCTCGAGCGGGACGTCGAGATTGTCGGCCATCATCGTCGCGATGGTGGTCATGACCCCCTGGCCGACGTCCATCCGGGGGATCTCGAAGTACACCCGGTTGTCGGGCTTGATCTCGACCAGCAGGTCGTAGAGGAAGGGCCCGTCGTCCTGGATGAAGATGTCGGTGAAGTCCTGGTGTTCCTCGAGTTCGGGAGAACCAGGGATGGCGGCGTTGGCGGGATGCAGGTCGAGGCGGCCCGCAACGACCAGCGTTGGACCGGCGATCAGGAATCCCTTGAGCAGGCGACGGCGACCAATTACCTTATCGGCAAGCGACATTGAAGCTCCCCTCCGCGTTCAATCACTCGAGTCGCGGGTGCTGGCTTCGGCCGGCTCAGCGTCCGGCCATGACGGTGTCACAAAGAAATTTACAAGGGGCACTACGCAAATAATGTTCCCTGCCTTACCCCACACGATCGTGGTTGTCCTGAATTAATTCGTATCAGGCCGTGGAATCGATGCTAGGCCCCCCTTCTTTTCTGTGTCCAGCCTGCAAATGCATGGAGTTGGGGCGGCATTATTGGTCAATGGTTGACTAGAGCTCGGCGACCTTCACGAGCAATGGCGAGACCGGGACGGGGTGAGCTGCCACGGCGGAGTCACTGGTGGGGCAGCCACCCAGCACAGGCCATTCGACGCTGCAGGCCGGGGGCGCCTCCGCAACTGCCGCCCGGGGCACGCCGGCGACCGTCAAGGTCAGCGCCGTCAGCGCCGACATGATCGCAACCAACCATTTCAGGTGCATCGCCGTCCTCCTCACGCCCGGAAGCCGATAGGCGGCTCCCGTCTCATCTCACAGATAAAGACAGGCGATACGCGACAGATATTGCGGCGGGCGGCAGGCGATCGGTAGATCGTGTTCCCGACACAGATCAGTCCGGACGTCTGCCATTATTGGTCAATGGTTGACTAGGTGGCATCAGTCGGTTGTCTGCTATTATTGGTCAATGGTTGACCAGTGGCGCCTTCTCTCCCTGAGCGCCGCCTGCCTCGCTGCGGCAGCATGCGGGTCCGCACCGATGGCGGCCCCCGGGCCGTCGAGGACCCCTGTGCCGGTCGGGAGCGTCATGGTCGACGGCTCGGTCGACCGCCCAACCCTCTTCTCGGTCGCTGACCTGGCAGCGTTGCCGGGCCACTCGCTCGACGTGAGCGTCAGCACCCACGCCGGGACACAACACCACGCCGAGGCGGGGCCGCTGCTGATCGACGTCCTCGCCAAGGTTGGTCCCCGCTTCGACCGCCGGGTGAAGAACGGCGAGCTGCGGGACTTCGTCGTGGTCACGGGGGCCGACGGCTACGATGCCGTCCTCTCCTATGGCGAGATCGCAGCGACCTTCGG
>DATGAX010000284.1:0-7665 GCA_035312965.1 Acidimicrobiales bacterium | reverse complement strand
ACAGCTGCCACGAGTAGCCCAGGAAGACGACCCCGAGGACGGGGGCCGAAGCCCAGTAGAGCGGACCCATCCCCGCCGTCCAGGCGAAGACGACGGACACCACTGCCACCAGGGTGGTGTAGGCGAGTATCTGGGCCGCGGTGCGCTTGAACGTGGCCACCACCGGCATCATCGGGACGTCCACCGAGCGGTAGTCGTCCCGGTAGCGGATGGCCAGCGCCCAGAAGTGGGGCGGCGTCCACAGGAACATCAGCGCGAACAGGACCAGCGGCGACCAGCCGACGGTGCCCCGCACCGCCGCCCATCCCACCAGCACCGGCACCGCGCCGGCGGCCCCGCCGATCACGATGTTCTGGCGCGACGTCCGCTTGAGCCACAGCGTGTAGACGAACACATAGAAGAGAGTGGCGCTGACGGCCAGCAGGGCCGAAAGGAGGTTGACCGCCGACCACAGCTCCACGAATGCCGCCACCTCGAGCAGCAGGGCGAACACCAGCGCCTGCCCGGGGGACACGATCCCGGTGACGATGGGGCGGTTGCGGGTGCGGTGCATGACGGCGTCGATGTCGCGGTCGACGACCATGTTGATGGCGTTGGCCCCGCCGGCGGCCAGGGTTCCGCCGATGAGTGTCGCCGCCATCAGCGTCAGGCGGGGCATGCCGTGCGCCGCCACCACCATGGTGGGCAGCGTCGTCACCAGCAGCAGCTCGATTATGCGCGGTTTGGTGAGGGCCACGAACCCGGCGGCCCGGCGCGCCACGGAGACCTGGCGTACCACGGGGACCACGGACATCGGCGCAAACCTTACGGCAGCCCGGAGCAGAGGGACAAAGTGGCCGGCCCCCGGCTGGGGCGTCCCGACCGACCCGCCCTACCATGGACGCGATGCCCGACCGTTGGACCGTGTCGCCCGCCACGTTCCGGCGTATCGCCCTGGGCGCCGTGGTCGCCCTGGCCCTCCTGATCGTGTCGGGGGCGGCCGTCCGTCTCACCGGCTCAGGGCTGGGCTGCACCGACTGGCCGAACTGCACCCGGGCCGGCGTGGTGGCGCCTCTCCAGGCCCACGCATGGGTCGAGTTCGGCAACCGCCTGGTCAACGCGCTCGTGACGGTGGCCGCCCTCGGCGCCTTCGCCGCCGCCCTCCGCCGCCGACCCCGCCGTCGTGACCTCACCTGGCTCTCGCTGGGCCTGGTCGGCGGATTGCTGGCCGAGGTCGTGCTGGGCGCGGTGGTGGTCTACACCAAGCTCGACCCGGTGCTGGTGAGCATCCACTTCATCCTCGGCCTGGCCTTCCTGGCCGTGGCCGTCGTGCTGTACGGGCGGGCCGGGCGCCCGGACGGTTCGAAGGCGCCCCGACCCGTCGTCGGCCCGGTGCAACTCTGGATGGGGCGGGTGTGCCTGGCCCTGCTGACCGCGGTTGTGGCCTTGGGCACCGTTGTCACATCCACCGGTCCGCACGGCGGCGCCCCGGACGCGCCGCGCTACCACCTCTCTCTGCACAGTGTCGCCCAGGTCCACGGCACGGCCGTCGAGATCTTCCTGGCCGTCACCTTGTTGATGCTGTGGTCGCTCACCCGGGGCGGGGTCCCGGCCCCCGTGCTGCGCCGGGCCGAGATCCTGTTGTTGGCCCTGGTGGGTCAGGCGGCGGTGGGTTACATCCAGTACTTCAACGGTGATCCGGTGGCCGTCGTGGCCGTCCACGTCGCCGGAGCCAGCGCGCTCGTGATCGCCGCCATCCGGTTCTACTCCGGCCTGTGGGCCCATCCCGCTCCCGACGCGGTGGAGGCTTACGAGCCGGCCGCGGCGGCGGTGCCGGGCGGGGCGGCGATCCCGGACGGGGCGGCGGTGCCTGGATGAGCACCGCCCCGGCCGAGATCAAGCAGCCCGACAGCGACCAGTCCACCCGGGCCGACCTCCCCTGGAAGGTCATCGTCTGGAACGATCCGATCAACACCATGACCTACGTGACCTTCGTCTTCCAGAAGCTGTTCGGTTACAGCGAGGAGAAGGCCAGGGCCCTGATGCTGGACGTGCACCACAAGGGGAAGGCCGTTGTCTCGCACGGGGCACGCGAGAAGGCCGAGCTGGACGTGTTCCGGCTGCACGAGCATGGCCTCTGGGCGACCATGGAGCACGACAGCTGAGCCCGCTCTTCGACTCGCGAGCCATCCGTTGGGATCAGCGGGCCGGGGTGTACCGCCTCGACCTCGACGACGGCTTCCGCCGGATACTGCGGGAGCTGATGGACCAGTTCCTCTCCATGCTCGAGGATCCGGGCGCCCCCGTGCTGCACCGTGTCTTCCCCCCCGCCTACAGCGATCTGGCCGACGTCGCCCTCCAGGACGAGTACCGCCAGCTGATGATGGAAGACCTGGTCGAGCGCAAGCGGGCCGAATGCCAACTGGTCGTGGACACGGCGGCGGCGAAGACACTGACCGACGACCAGCTGCTCGCCTGGTCCCGGGCCATCAACGGTCTCCGCCTGGCCATCGGCACCTACCTCGGCGTGACCGAGGACGAGGACCAGGAGCTGCCCGACTCGGCGGAGGCCTCCGCCTACTACCTGCTCAGCGTCCTCCTGGAGGAAGCAGTAGACGCCATGTCCCGGCACACTAGAGGGATGGAAATCGACGCCGCTCTCTCGTACCTGCGGGAGCACCACCACTCTGTCCTCATCACCCGCCGGCGCGACGGTGAGCCCAACCCGTCCCCGGTCGTCCATGGCGTCGACGCCGCCGGCCGAGTCGTGATATCCAGCCGGGAACCGGCGTACAAGGTCCGCAACCTGCGGGCCGATCCCCGCGCCGTGCTGTGCGCCTTCCGGGACGAGTTCTTCGGGCCGTGGGTGCGCCTGTCCGGGCCGGCGGAGATCATCGCCCTACCGGAAGCGATGCCGGGCCTGGAGGACCTGTACCGCCAGGTGGCCGGGGAGCACCCGGACTGGGACGACTACCGCGCCGCGATGGTGAGGGACCGGCGGGTCCTGATCGCCATCTCACCCGAGTCCGCCGGCCCGGACCGGGAGGCCTGAGGTGACGACGAACCCTCCCCCGCCGCCGGCCCGCATCACCGAGACCGTCGACACCGGGGTCATCCTGTCGGCCATACCCTGGGGCCTCGACGGCGCGCTGACCCCGATCCTCCTCGTGCACGGTCTGGCGTCCAACGCCCGCATGTGGGACGGCGTGGCGGCCGATCTGGCCGAGCGCGGCCATCCGGTCGTGGCGGTCGACCAGCGGGGCCATGGTCTCTCGTCGAAGCCGGACACCGGCTACGACTTCGAAACCCTGTCCCGGGACCTCGCCCGTCTGATCGCCCAGCTCGGTTGGGAGACCGGGCCGCCGCTGGTGGCCGGCCAGAGCTGGGGCGGCAACGTCGTGCTCGACCTGAGCGTCCGCCACCCCGAGAGCGTCAGCGGTCTGGTCCTGGTGGACGGCGGGGCCATCGACTTCTCGGGTCGCTTCGCCGACCGGGCGACGGCCGAGGCCGCCCTGGCCCCACCCAGGCTGGAAGGGACGCCGGCGGCGGCGATGGACGAGTGGTTCCGCAAGAACCATCCGGACTGGCCCGAGTCCGGGATCCAAGGCTCCCTGGCCAACATGGAGGTGCTGGGCGACGGCACCCTCCGCCCGTGGCTGTCGCGGGACCACCACATGCAGATCATCGGCCACATGTGGGAGCAGCATCCGCAGGACTTGTACCCCGGCGTCGGCGTGCCCGTGCTCCTCCTGATGGCCGAGGACCGGTCCAACTCCCGCTGGATGGCCGGCAAGCGGGACGAGGCGGCCGCCGCGGTCAGGGCCCTGCCGATGGCGACCCTGCAGTGGATCGAGGGCGACCACGACCTGCACGCCCAGCACCCGGCTCTGGTCGCCCGCCTGATCCATGAAGCGGCGGTCGACGCCCCCGAGGCGGTGTCGTGACGAGGCTGCTGGCCATCATGGGCTCGGGCGAAACGGCCCCGACGATGATCAAGCCCCACCGCCAGCTGTTCGAGCGGCTGGGGCCTCCCCCGGTCCCGGCCGTGCTGCTCGACACCCCGTACGGCTTCCAGACCAACGTCGACGACATCTCGGCCCGGGCGGTGGAGTACTTCTCGGCCAGCGTGGGCCGCCCCGTGGACGTGGCCATCCTCCGGCGACGGGACGACGACCCGGTGGTCAGGGCGTCGGCCCTGGCCAAGGTGGCGGCCGCCCAGTGGGTGTTCGCCGGCCCGGGCAGCCCCACCTACTCGCTGCGCCAGTGGAGGGGCACGGAGGTACCGCAGCTGTTGGCCGACAAGCTCGAGCACTCAGGTTGTGTCGTCTTCGCCAGCGCGGCGGCCCTCACCCTCGGGCGCTACACGGTGCCGGTGTACGAGATCTACAAGGTGGGGGCCGAGCCGGAGTGGGAGGAGGGGCTCGATCTGGTGCAGTTCCTGGGCCCCGAGGTGGCCGTGATCCCCCACTACGACAACGCCGAGGGCGGCCACCACGACACCCGCTTCTGCTACCTCGGCGAGGGCCGCCTGGCGCGCCTCGAGGACCACATGGGCCCCGACGGCTGGGTCCTGGGCGTCGACGAGCACACCGGGTGCTTCTTCGACCTCGATGCCCGAACCGTGTCCGTCGTGGGCAACGGCACGGTCACGGTGCGGCGCGAGGGCAAGTCGGTGGTGATCGAGAGCGGCCGGACGATGCCCATCGATGCGCTGGTGGAGATGGCCTTCTCCGACGCGGGGGCCGCGACCGGTGCCACCTCCCCTGTGGCCGGTATCGAGGCGGCACCGGATGCCCCGGCCGCCGCTCCGACCGCCCTGCACGGCGAGATCCGCCGGCTCGAGGCCGACTTCGACGGCGCGCTGGCTGCACTGGACGTCGACGGCGCGGTCCGGGCCATGCTCGAGTTGGACGACACGCTCCTCGCCTGGTCCGGCGACACGACCCAGTCCGACGCCGGCACCCGCGGACGAGCCGCCATGCGGCGGATGATCGCCCGGTTGGGGGACCTGGCCCGAACCGGCGCACGCCATCCCCGCGAGGTGGTGGGCGGTTACGTCGACGCCCTGCTCGACGAGCGGGCGGCGGCCCGGGCCGGGCGCCGGTACGAGGACGCCGACCGGATCCGGGATGCGTTGATCAGGTGCGGGATCGAAGTGCGGGACACTCCGCAGGGCACCGCATGGGAGCTCTCGGGTTAGGTGGGAGGTCCCATACAGCAGCTGAGCGCCGTCACTCTCGTGACGGCGGACATGGCCCGGGCGGTGGCGTTCTACGAATCGATCGGCTTCGAGAGGCTGTACGGGGGACCGGACGCCGAGTTCACCAGCTACCGGGTCGGCGGTGGGTACCTCAACCTGCAGCTCGACGCAGAGTCGGCCCCGGTGCCTGTGTGGGGGCGTGTCATCTTCTGGGTGGACGACGTGGACGACCAGTACCAGCGGGTCATCGAGCTCGGATATGCGACGGGGACCGAACCGGCCGACGCGCCGTGGGGGGAGCGCTACTTCCACCTCCGGGATCCCGATGGTCACGAGCTGAGCTTCGCCAAACCGCGGGCTGACGGCTGAGGGCGGCCCCTTCCGGCTCGTGGCCGGCCGGTCGCCGGCCGGGTACGCTGCGTCGTTCCGGCCCCCATCGTCTAGCGGCCTAGGACACCGCCCTTTCAAGGCGGCAGCACGGGTTCGAATCCCGTTGGGGGTGCGCCTTCCGACCCTGGTCAGGGGCTTGCGATCGGTCACTAGTACTGCCAATACCGGCCGGCGTGACCTGAACGTGACCTAATTTTTTCGGCTCTTCGCTCAGAATGCTCTAGGGGGCGCATTCAGTTGACACTCCGGTTACCGGAGTATTTTTCCTCCGATAACCGGAGCATAACGGCTATCGTGTGGGCATGGACTCATCTCCGTTCCCGTACCAGGGGCCCCTCGAGCCTGGCCAGGTCCGGGGCCGGGACGAACTAGTTCAGGACCTCACAGAGAGAGTTACCGAGCGGCGGGTGACCGCCCTGCTCGGCCCGCGCCGATACGGCAAGACGAGCGTGCTTCGGCGAGTGACGGCCGATCTGTCCGAGGTCACTCCCGTGTGGGTCGACCTCTACGAGGTCACGTCCATGGCGGATGTGGTCGTGCGTTTCGACGAGGCGCTCGCTGGGACGGCTGGCCGGTTCGCCGAAGCGGCCCGCAGCATCGCTGCCACGGCGGCCCTCACGCTCGGGGTCATCAGGGTGGAGTTCACCCGGCCGGCCCGGGCGCGGCCCGATCCGTCAATCACGTTCCATTCCCTCCTTGGCGTATTGGTCGGCGCGGCAGTGCGAAATCCCACTCTGCTTGTAGTCGACGAGTTCTCCTCCATCAGCCGCGTGCCCGGTGCCGCTGGGGCGTTGCGCACGGCACTGCAGCACCACTACCAGGAGCTGGGAATTGTCTTCGCTGGCTCCCATCCGTCGATGATGCGCTCCCTGTTCACGGATCGTCCCGAACCCTTCTACGGCCAAGCCGACCTGGTGAACATCGAGCCTCTGTCCGTCGCCGCCGTCGAGGAGGTCGTCACGTCGGGGTTCAACTCCACCGGGCGCGACCCGGGAACGTTGGCCGGCCTGATCTTCGCTTTCACCAGCGGCCACCCACAGCGTGCGATGCAACTGGCCGACGCCACGTGGCGGCGAACCAACAAGGGAACCACGGCCGGCGCCGACGAGTGGGCCCAGGGTTTGGCGGATGTGCGCCGGGCCACAGCCGAAGGCATGGAGCGGATCTACTCGGGGTTCGAGGACAGCGAGCGGACCGTTCTCCGGTCGGTCGCGCAGGCCGGAAACATCTACGGTACCGAAGCGGCCCTTTTGGATTTGAGTGCGGGGGCGGCGTCTCGTGCTCGCCAGAAGCTCCTCGACGGCGGCGATCTCATCGACACCGCGTCGGGGCTCAAGGTCGTCGATCCGCTCCTGTCGGACTGGATCCGCCAGCGGTTCGCTCTCTGATTCGCCGGCAAGTTTCGCCTATTGAGAACGCACTCCTACTCACGCAGAACGTGAGCGCAGATGTGCACGCGGCCGTTGTCTGCCATGAGGAAACGGCATGCCGAATCGCTCTGGCGTGTGCGTCCGGGCCGGGAGGTTGCGTAGCGCGGAACGTCCGACCGCAGCGGGTCAGTCAGCTGGCGTGGAGGTATTGGCGGACGGCCTGTCGGATGGCCTCTGAGACACTGATGTGCTCCTCCGCCGCTCGGAGTACCAGCTGGCGTTTGAGGTCAGGGTCCAAGCGGACTGATTCGACGGAGGCAGCTGCAGAGCCCATGGCTGGACGGCCTCCCCGGCGGCGAATGATTTCGTCCACGTCGTAGCCGGCTTCGGCTTCGTCAGCCATGGCCTGGACCATCTCGTCGGTGATCGCCGTCCCAGTCTTCTTATGTCCGTGATCTTTCGTCATGTTCATTCTCCTGGTGGCAGCAGCCGGCGACACTTGGCTCTCATGGCCATGGCGTGAATGACAGCGGGACCTTGGGGGCGATCCATAACGATCAACTCGAGCAGGTTCCCCGACCAGTCGGGGCCGATGACCAGGTAGCGAACCGGGTCGTCGGCCACTTCCTCGACGACCGTGGCGTTACGCACGGCCGTGATCGATGTCGAGATCGTCGATCCCGTGTCTTCGAGCCGAGGCCGGCACATCCACACATAGGTATCGTA
>DATGAX010000283.1:0-2027 GCA_035312965.1 Acidimicrobiales bacterium | reverse complement strand
TCGGCGACGACGGTGGAGAGGAGGGCCACCCCTACGGCGCCACCGAGCTGGCGCAGGGCGTTGAACAGGGTGGACGCCGCCGCGGTGTCGGGGCCGGAGATGGTGGCGAAGCCGGCGGCCTGGGCCGATGTGAAGACGTGGGCCATGCCGTAGCCCATCACGAGCAACAGCAGCCTCATCCACCACAGCTCGCCGATGGTGTCGATCAGGCTCATCAGGCAGAGCGACACGGTCAGGATGAGCAGGCCCATCGTCATCGTCCGCCGGGGCCCGATGGTCGGGTAGAAGCGCCGGGTCACGACCTGGGCGCCGATCATCACGCCGACGGCCTCCGGGAAGGTGCTCAGGCCCGACCCCAGGGCGGACTGGCCCAGCCCGTCCTGGAAGAAGAGGGCCACGATGAACAGCACCCCGAGGAACGAGACAGCCCCGAGGGTCATGACGATGTTGCTGCTGCGGAACAGGCCGTCCCGGAAGAGGCGGAGGTCGATCAGGGGGGCGGCGGAACGCATCTCGACGACGACCATGGCGACCAGCAGAGCGGCCCCGGCCACGATGGTCCCCACGATCGACGGGCGGCCCCAACCCTTGAACGGCCCCTCTGCGATGCCGTACATGAGCAGCCCCAGGCCGGCCCCCGACAGCACGAACCCGGCCACGTCGAGACGACCGGTCGCCTGTCGCGGCTGGGGGGCCAGGTACACCAGGCCGAAGGCCAGGGCGGCCACGCCGATCGGGAGGTTGACGTAGAACACCCACCGCCACGACAGCTCCGTCACGAACAGCCCGCCCAGCACCGGCCCCAGGGCCGGGGCGAAGGCGGTCGGCACGACCAGGATGCTGGATGCCCGGACCCGCTCCTCTGGCGGGAAGGTCCGGAACAGCAGGGCCATGCCGACCGGCACCATCATCCCCCCGCCCACGCCCTGCAGCACCCGGAAGGCGACCAGCTGGGCCGGGTTCTGAGCCAGGCCGCACAGGGCCGAAGCGACCGTGAACACCACGATCGAGCCCAGCAGCACGCGGCGCGGTCCCAACCGGTCCCCCAGCCATCCGGACACCGGGATGAACACGGCCAAGCTGACGAGGTAGCCGATGGCCACGGTGTCCACCGAGTCGGCCGCCACGTGGAACTGCCGGCCGATGGTCGGGAGCGCCACGTTGACGATCGTCGTGTCCATGATGTTCATGAACATGGCGGCCACGAACACGACGCTCACGGCGACCTTCTGGTTGTGAAGCTGGCCCGGCACGACGGTCCAGCCTACGGAGTGATCAGGGCGCGACGCTCAGGAAATCCTTGAACCCGGTGGGGTCGTGGCGGCCCACCGACGCGTGCTCGAAGAGGCCCCAGCCCTCGGCGCCCTCGCAGGTCGCCCGCCCGACGTGGTCGATGACCCCGAACGGGATGCGGCCGGCGACGGCCGGATCAGTGAGGTCGTAGCAGGCCGAGTCGATCCAGTCCCGGCCCTTCCATACTCCGTGGGACCAGTCGGGATCGGCGCCGTAGCCGGCGCCGATGTGGAGGGCGACGGGCAGCAGTGATTCCACCTCGACGTCGACGGGCCGGCGGTCCGGCGTGCGCATGTGCACCAGGACGCGCTCGGGAATGCGGGTCCCCGACCTGTAGGTGAAGTCGAGCTCGGGCCAGCCCAGCTGCTGGTGGCGTCCGTCGGCCCACACCCGGCTGGCCCCGTTGAGGGTACGCGTGCCGTCGGGGTCCTCCTGGATGATGACGATCAGGGCGAAGTCCTCGAAGCGGATGGGCAGGTACAACCACCAGAAGCCCTCGCGCGGTTCCTCCGCGGTGCGGCCCGCCGGCTCCGGCTCACCGGTCGGCCGGATGCCCCACGAGCGGTCCCGGCTGCCCACCCAGGTGTCGGGATCGACCGCGATGTCCTCGCCGTCGAGGTGGATCGTCCCCTCCCACGTCCCCACCTGGGCGAAGCGGCAGCCGTCCAGCGTGACCCGGCCACCGACCCGCATGATGTGCCGAGGCTCGTCGATGCAGTCGAAAGACCCCTCCC
>DATGAX010000282.1:0-2412 GCA_035312965.1 Acidimicrobiales bacterium | reverse complement strand
GGTCGCCAGAGGGCTGATCCGGGTGCTCATGTCCGCAAGTGTGGCCCATCCGGGTCACGGCACGGGTAAAGGCCACGCCGGCAGGAGCACCACGTCGCCCGGGAAGAGGAGGTCGGGATCGCCCGGGCGGGGCAACCGGGCGGCGTTGGCCGCGACCAGGCGGGCCCAGTATGCGCCGACGACCGGCCCGCTCGCCGGCGCGCCAGAGGCGGCGTGTCGAGATGCCACCTGTGTGGCGATCGACCAGAACGAGTCTCCCGGGCGAACGGCCCACGTCTCCGGGCTGGAAAGGGCGGCGGGCGCGGCCGCCCCGGCCCGGCCGGGTCGCACGGGCCGCACGGTGGCGGGCACTGGGATGGCGGGGTGCGGGGCGGGCGGCGTGGGCTGCAGGGCGGCCTCGCTCGACGCTCCAGGGCGGCCGACAGTGGTGGCAGGGCCGATCGGGGACGGCGGACCTTCCGGCACGGAGGTCGGGGTGGGGCGCGTCATGGGTGGCGCGTTCGGCGGCCCGTCGGGTCCGATCAGAACCGGAGCCGGCGAGGGGATCGGACCGGCGGCCGACCCGCCGCTGCTGCCCCCGCTCCCGTGAAGGCCCGCTGGCGCCGCCGCCCCACAGCCGGCGATGAAACCGGCCGAGGCCCCCAGTCCCAACACCAGCCGACCGATGGCGCGTACCCGCGAGAGCGGCCCGCTCGCCCGGGATGGGTTCAGGGTCCCGGAACCGGCGGCGGCCATACGACTCAGGAAGACGGCCAGCGAGGCCGAGAGGACGACGACCCGCCCAATGGCGAAGACCGCAGGGACCGGACCCAAGTGGGCGGCCCAACCGGCCCATCGGGTCGGGTGCCACACGGGGGGAGGCGGCAGCGACGCCCGTCCCGCCCACCAGACCGCGGCGGCGGCAGCCCCCAGCACCAGCCAAGTCCCCCGACCCGCCGCGACCCGGCCGTTCACGGCACGCCCACTTCCTGAAGGGTGCCACCCGGACCGAGCACGAGCAACCGGTCGCAACCTCCGGCGCCGCCCACCGCGGCCAAGCCGGCGGCGGCCCTGTACGTCCCCGCCGGCCGGCCGCGGCTCCGGGCCCCCGACCCGGGCAGGCTCGGATAGATCCACACCTGACCCGTGGCGAGGTCGAGCACCGCCGGCCGGGCCGTCCCGCAGGCCCAGCGGCCGACCACGGCGAGAGGATGCTCACCGACCGATGCCTGGATCAGGTACGTCGGGACGGGTAGGGCCGGAGCGCCCGGGGGCTGGCCGCTGTGGACCCATGACCAGCCGCCCAGACCGAGCGCCGCGCCGGCCGCCAGCAACACCACCGCTCGCCAGAGGGTGCTCCCGCCGGTCGGTGCGAGCCGAGAGGACGTAGGGTGATCCGCTGGGCCGCGCCCGCCGGGTTCGCCGTTGAACCCGACCGACGCGGCCTCAGCGAGAATCCGGGCGAGAGTCCGGGCGTCCGTGGCCCGGCCCGGCCCGGCCACGCTCCGGACCAGACGGGCGGCCCCCGACGGAGGAGGACCAGCCCACCGTCGCAGCGCCCGTTCGAGCCGCCGCTCCGAAGGATCAGTCCGCTCCAGGATCAGACCCACGAGAGCGGAGGCGTCGGCCGCCGCAGACGCCTCGTCGAGCGGGCCGGCGGACCCGAACCCGCACAGCACCGGCCGGCCCTGCTCATCCACGATGATGTGCTCGGCCCGAACGGCGCGGTGGCAGTAGCCGAGGTCGTGGAGGTCGGCCAGGACCGTGGCGGCGGCGGCACCCCACTCGGAAGGGGATCGCGGCTCGCACCCGCTCTGGTCGGGACCGAGCTCGTGCAGAGGCGAGCCCGTCGCCCGGCGCAGGCGGAGTCGGTCGGGCCCTTCGGGCCGGCCGGAGCTCTCGCTGCTCAGGAGCCCGACGACGCCCGGGTGGGCGGCCGCTCTCAGGATGGCCGCCTCGCGACCCAGCCGTCGCCGGTCGCCCTCCGAGTCCGCCTCCTTGACGATGACGTCGGGCGCCCCGGGATCGGCGTAGATGCGCATAGACACTCTAATTACACTAAAATTGCTGTAACTTCAAGAGAGCAAGCCGCCTACAGTGCCGGTGATGAAGAAGCTCATCGCCTACGGCCGGGACGACCACCCAGAGGACGAGGACGGGGACAAGGCGCCGTCAGCATGGGCCGTGGCCATACTCGACGACTGTCCGGAGTGCGCCGACGTGCGGGTGGAGCTCACCCTGGAAGAGGTCGGTCGAGCCGGCTACGGGCAGGTCGCCCACCTCTCCCCCGAGGGAGCCCGGCGGGTGGGGGCCGCCCTGGAGCAGGCCCTCAAGGAGCTGGGGGTGGCCGGCTAGCGCTTCCGGTCGCCTCCGGAACGGGCCGACCCGGTCGAAAAAGTGACTTTCGGCCTTAGTCGGCCGGTCCGTTCCCGG
>DATGAX010000281.1:0-3056 GCA_035312965.1 Acidimicrobiales bacterium | reverse complement strand
CCGCGACACACGTCCTGGCCGTTGGGCACACGGGCTACACCACCAACCTGCCCCTGGCCGACGTGACCGATGGCAAGGCGTGGGTCGTATGGAGCTACGACGGGAGGCCCCTTCCGGTCGAGCACGGTGGTCCGGCCCGGCTGCTCGTCCCCCACCTCTACTTCTGGAAGAGCGCCAAGTGGGTGGCCGGGCTGCAGCTCCTCGACCACGACGAGCAGGGCTTCTGGGAACAGAACGGCTACCACGACCGGGGCGACCCGTGGCTCGAACAGCGCTATCAGGGTGACTGAGGCACCGGCGGCGGTACCCCCGCCCCGACCGGGCCGGTGGCAGACGGCCACCCTGGTCGAGGTCCGGCCCGAGACGGCCACGGCCAAGACGTTCCGCCTGGCGCTGCCCGAACCGTCACCCCACCTGGCCGGCCAGCACTACGTGGTGCGCCTCACCGCCCCCGACGGCTACACGGCCTCCCGGTCCTACTCGGTCGCCAGTCCCCCCGACGGGTCGGCCGAGATAGAGCTCACCGTCGAGCGCCTCCCCGACGGAGAGGTCTCCAGCTTCCTGCACGACGTGGCCGCGCCCGGCGACTCCTTGGAGATCCGCGGTCCCATCGGCGGCTGGTTCGTGTGGCGGGGCGACACCCCCGCGCTCCTCATCGGCGGCGGCTCCGGGGTGGTGCCCCTGATGGCCATGCTCCGCCTGGCCCGGGGCATGGGACGCCCGGACCTCGTGCGCCTCATCGTCTCGGCCCGCAGCCAGGCCGAGCTCTACTACGCCGGAGAGCTGCCTGGTCCGGAGACGGCGATCGTCTACACCCGCCGGCCCCCACCGGGATGGACGCGACCGCCGGGACGCCTCAACCGGGCCGATCTCGCCGGCTCCATGGAAAAGGACTCGGTCGCCTACGTCTGCGGCTCAGCCGGCTTCGCCGATTCCGCCACCGATCTCCTGATCGACGCCGGCTTCCCCACGCCCGACATCCGGGTGGAGCGGTTCGGGCCGACCTGAGCGCGTCCACCGGGTCCGAGTGACGGCGTTGTGTACCGGGTGCGGATCGATCGCGGAGTTCGTCCCCAAGGGATGGCGCGCCGGGGACTCCCGATCTGGCTCGGCGCTGGTTACGGTGTGGGCACAGGGTCTCCGGGGGGCGACCGAGGTCGGCTGAGCCGGCGTCGAGATCGTCCGTCCGCCGGGCCCTGCCGAGGCGCAAAACGTGCGGCCGGCAGCGTGGAGGGGGACCCGAGATGGCAGTCATAACCGAGCATGAAGAGGAGCAGCTCGATCAGGCCAATGGGTCAGGACGCACCCCGGTCGTGTTCGTCCACGGCCTGTGGCTGCTCCCGACCAGCTGGGACCGCTGGCGGACCGTCTTCGACGAGGCGGGCTACACGACGCTGGCGCCCGGATGGCCGGACGACCCCGACACGGTCGAGGCCGCCAAGGAGCACCCGGAGGTGTTCGCCCACAAGACGGTGGGGCAGGTCGCCGACCACTTCGAGGACGTGATCAGGAAGCTCAACACCAGGCCCGCCATCGTCGGGCACTCCTTTGGAGGCCTGCTCACCCAGATCCTGGCCGGCCGGGGCGTCTCGGCCGCTTCCGTCGCCGTCGACCCGTCGCCCTTACGCGGCGTCCTGCCCCTCCCCATCGCCGCCCTCAGGTCGGCGGCACCCGTGCTCCACAATCCCGCCAACCGGGGCCGGGCTGTCCCCCTCACCTACGAGCAGTTCCGCTACGCGTTCGCCAACGCCGTGAGCGAGGACGAAGCCAAGGAGCTGTACGAGACCTACGCGGTGCCGGGCTCGGGGGCTCCCATATTCCAGGCGGCCGCGGCCAACCTGAACCCCTGGACCGAAGCCAAGGTGCGCTCCAAGAACCCGGAGCGGGGCCCGTTGCTCATCATGAGCGGCGAAAAGGACCACGTGGTGCCGTGGGCCATCGCCAACGCCTCTTACAAGAAGCAGAAGCGCAACAAGAGCGAGACCGAGATCGTGCAGATGCCGGGCCGGGGCCACTCCCTCACCATCGACGGCGGCTGGCGGGAGGTCGCCGACACGGCCCTCGGCTTCATCAAGCGATTCGTCAGACCGTGACCCAAACGGGCCGTGTTGCCAGCAACGCGGCCTTGACAGCTGAGTGAGTGCTCACCCAGAATCTCAGCGATGCCCGCTCCTGCCGAGACCCGCCAGCGACTCGTCGCCGCAGCCGAGGAGGTTCTCCAGCGTGAAGGCGTCGTGGGGCTGACCACCAAGTCGGTGGCCCGTGTCGCGGGCCGGTCCGAGGGCAGCATCTACAACCACTTCGCCGACAGGCTCGAGTTGATACTTGCCGTCATCGACGCCCGTCTCCCCGAGTTCATCGCCGTCCTCGCCGGGCTCGTCCCCGGACGGCGGACGGTGGCCGAAAACCTCGAACGAGTCGCTCGTTCCGGCATCGCCTTCGAGCGAAGCATGCTCCCGCTCGTGGGCGGCCTGGCCGCCGACCCCGTCCTGCTGGCCCGCTTCAAGGAGGTGATGCTGCCCGCCGACAAGGGCCCGCACAGGCTGCATCGCGGCATCACCGCCTACCTTCAAGGGGAGAAGGCGCTCGGCCGGCTCGGCGCCGAGACCGACTGCGCGGCGCTGGCCCTTCTGCTCATCGGCGGTTGGCGCGAGGCCGTGTTCCAGGAGCTGTTCGGTCGCCCCCCCATCGCCTCCCGCGACGCTCCCCGCCGCATAGTTCGTTCCCTGCTCCCGAAGGAGACCTCATGACTCTCGCCAAACTGGCGCGCTGGTGCTACCGCCGCCGTCGCCTCGTCGTGCTCATGTGGCTCGCCGGCTTCGTCGTCTTGAACGGTCTGGGCGGGGCGATCGGCAGCGCCTACAGCGACAACTTCAGCGGGAGCCACTCCGACTCCATCGCCGCCTTCGACCTGCTCAAGGCCCGCTTTCCGTCCCGGGCCGGCGACACCGCCGACATCGTCTTCACGTCGCCCAAGGGCGTCAACAGCAGCGAAGTGCGCAGCGCCATGGAAGCCCTCTTCGCCGAGGTCGGGCCCGGTCGGGTCCCCCACGTCG
>DATGAX010000280.1:0-3889 GCA_035312965.1 Acidimicrobiales bacterium | reverse complement strand
ATGTCGCCCGAGCGCATGCAGGCCCTCAAGGACATGCTGGCCGAGCTCAACGCCATGCTCGCCGCCCGGGAGGCCGGAGACGAGCCCGACTTCGCCGGCTTCATGGAGCGCCACGGCCAGTTCTTCCCCGGGAACCCTCAGAGCCTCGACGAGCTGCTGGAGCAGATGGCCCGGTCGATGGCCCAGATGCAGGCGCTGCTGTCGTCGATGTCGGAGGAGCAGCGCCGCCAGCTGGAGGAGCTGGCCGAGGAGCTCCTCGGCGACCTCGACCTCTCCTGGCAGATGAACGATCTCGCCCGCCACCTCCAGGCCGCCTTCCCCGATCTGGGGTGGGACCGGGGCTACGACTTCTCCGGCACCGACCCGCTCAACCTGGCCGGCGCCCCTGGCCTGCTCGAGCGCCTCGGTGACCTCGACGAGCTTGAGCACCTGCTGCGGTCGGCGACCTCACCGGCCCAACTGGCCGAGGCCGACCTCGACCGGGCCCGAGAGCTCCTGGGCGACGACGCCGCCGACAGCCTCGAGCAGCTGGCCAAGTTGGCCAAGATGCTGGAAGACGCCGGGCTCATCGACCAGCGCGACGGCCGCTACGAGCTCACCCCCAAAGGCCTGCGCCGCATCGGCCAGCGGGCCCTGTCGGAGCTCTTCTCCCGGCTGGCCAAGGACCGCCTCGGCGGGCACCGGGTCGAACGGGCCGGTATCGGCCACGAGCGGGCCAACGAACACAAGCCCTACGAGTTCGGCGACCCGTTCGCCCTCAACGTGGAGCAGACCGTCCGCAACGCCCTGGGCCGCCAGGGGGCCGGCACCCCCGTCCGCCTCCGCCCCGAAGACTTCGAGGTCGAGCAGATGGAGCAGCTCTCCCGCTCGGCCACCGTCCTCATGCTCGACCTGTCGCTGTCGATGCCGATGCGCGACAACTTCCTGGCCGCCAAGAAGGTGGCCGTGGCTCTCCACGCCCTCATCACGAGCCAGTTCCCCCGGGACTTCCTGGCCATCGTCGGGTTCTCCGAGGTCGCCCGGGAGCTGAAGGCGGCCCAGCTACCCGAGGTCTCGTGGGACTTCGTCTACGGCACCAACATGCAGCACGCCTTCCTGCTGGCCCGGCGCCTCCTGGCCCACGAGAGCGGCACCCGGCAGGTGATCATGATCACCGACGGCGAGCCGACCGCCCACATCACCGCCACATCCGATGGTGGCAGCCAGGTGTTCTTCCACTACCCGCCGGTGCAGGAGACCATCGACAAGACCCTGGCCGAGGTGCAGCGCTGCACCCGGGAGGGCATCCGCATCAACACGTTCATGCTCGACGCCAGTTCAGGGCTGCGCCGCTTCGTGGAGCGGATGACGCAGATGAACCGGGGCCGGGCCTTCTTCACGACCCCGGAGACGCTCGGCGACTACGTCCTCGTCGACTTCGTCGAGCAGAAGCGCCGGATGCGGCGCACTGGCTAGGCGAGCTCCCGCCGGTATGCGGCCAGTGTGGCGGCGTCGAAGCAGACGAAACGGACGAGGTCGACGCCGTCGCCTTTCCAGTTCCTGACGGCTTCGACGGCCACGGCCGTGGCGTCGGCCAGCGGATAGCCATAGATTCCGGTGGAGATGGCGGGAAAGGCCACGCTGCGGGCGCCGACCCGGGCCGCCTCGTCGAGCGCCGATCGGTAAGCCGACGCCAACAGTTCCGGCTCGCCCCGGTCGCCGCCAAGCCACACCGGGCCGACGGCGTGGATCACCCACCGGGCCGGCAGCTCGCCGGCGGTCGTCGCCACGGCGCCGCCCGTCGGGCAGTGGTCGATGCGCCGGCATTCAGCCGCGATGCCCGGGCCGCCGGCGGCGTGGATGGCACCGCACACACCCCCGCCGGGCGCCAGATTCTCGTTGGCGGCGTTGACGATGGCGTCGAGCGACTCGGCGGTGATGTCGCCCTGGACCACTTCGACGTGCATCGCGAGAGCTTTGCCCGTATTGTCCGACCCCTGCGGCCACATCGCCATCAAGCGTGCGTAACCGTCACGCCGATGGCATGGTCACAGGAAGAAGTTTCGTGGATGACGGTGGTTCTTCCCCGATCCTTCTTGCGCTGTATCTCCGGGCGGAGGCATAGTGACAGAGCTGTAATTCCAACAGCGTGTTTCCCCCTGGAGGGCCCCATGCACGAGCTGTTCCGGAGAGTGCCCGAGGAGGAGCGCCGCTGGCAGGAGCGGGCCAACTGTCTGGGGGTCGACCCCGAGCTATTCTTCCCCGAGCGAGGGGCCTCGACCCGGGAGGCCAAGTCCGTCTGCGCCGGTTGCGCCGTCCGCCTCGAGTGCCTGGAGTACGCGCTCCGCAATCATGAGAAGTTCGGCATCTGGGGCGGTCTGTCCGAGCGGGAGCGCCGCCGTCTGCGCCGCCGTCGGGCCCTGGGCGAGATCGGGGCCATCAACGCCTCAGCCTGACTCCACCACCGCCGACGAAGGCAACCCCGAGCGCATTCCCCACAGAATCTCTGGGTTTTCCGCTCGGGGTCCCGGGGCCCGGCCGTAGCATTCGCAGCCGTGCAATTCGGGTTCGCCCTTCCCCATTACGACTTCTCGGTCCCCGGCCAGTCGCCGCTGCGGTTCGAGACGATCGCCGCCCACGCCAGCACCGCCGAGGCCCTGGGCTTCGACTCGCTGTGGGTCTCCGACCACGTCAGTCTGTCGATCGAGCGATACGGGGGGCCGCCGGGCGAGCAGTTCGCCTACGAGCCGCTCACGACCTTGGCCGCCCTCTCCGGCGTCGTCAGCCGGCCCCGGCTGGGGACGCTGGTGCTGTCGGAGGCGCTGCGGCCCGCCGGCGTCCTGGCCAAGGCCCTGGCCACGCTGGACCGGGTCTGCCGCGGCCGACTCGACATCGGCATCGGCGCCGGGTGGTACGCCCCCGACTTCGAGGCGGTGGGGATGGCCCTGCCCCCGCCCGGTGAGCGCCTCGCCCGTCTCCGCGAGGTTCTGGTCGTGCTCGACGCCCTGCTCCCCGGCGGACCGGCGTCGTTCAACGGCAAGGCCCACATCGTCCGGGGGGCCACCAACCTGCCGCCCGCGCTGCAGGCCCCCCGTCCGCCGATCTTCGTCGGGGGGAAGGGCGACCGGCTCCTCCGCCTCGTCGCCGAGGCGGCCGACGGGTGGAATACCTGCTGGGTCTGGAGGCCCGACGACTACCGGGGCCGCCTCGCCGTCCTCGACCGGGCCTGCGAGGAGGTCGGCCGCGATCCGTCGTCCGTCCGGCGCACCATCGGCCTCTACGCCCTGGCCGGCGAGAACGAACGGGACGTCGCCGCCCGCTACGGGCGCATGCAACGCAACGCCCCGGGCGGCATGCTCGACGGCGTTCCGCTCGAGCAGTGGCGGACGGGCCGCCTCGTCGGCACCGTGGAGCAGGTCGCCGAGCAGGTGGCGGGCTGGGCGGTCCTGGGAGTGGCGGAGCTGATCGTGTCGGCCGGCCCGCTGCCGTTCTCGGTCAGCGGCCTCGACGATCTCGAAGTCCTCAGAGCCGCCCTAAGCTCGTGAGGTCACCAGCGGCCGCCGTAGCGTGTCCGTCGGGGGGCGGTAACCTGGGTGAACTGCATCAGGGGGCATCCAGGTCCTGGTGTGACCGCATCGTTTGATCGAAAGGACACTCCCGTGGCTGGACTCGGGGCTCCGGAGCTCATCATCATCCTCCTCATCGTCATGCTCCTGTTCGGCGGTGCGAAGTTGCCGAAGCTGGCCAAATCGCTGGGTGAGTCGTCGAGGGAATTCAGGAAGGGCCTCTCCGAGGGCACCGGCGAGAACCCGGAGCCCGACACCAAGAGCCCTGACGCCAAGAGCTGATCGCAGCCGTCACGGATCCGGGGCCGGCTGAGGCACCGGGCGGGTCGCGAACGGGAACTCCG
>DATGAX010000279.1:0-8179 GCA_035312965.1 Acidimicrobiales bacterium | reverse complement strand
TCGATCGGCGTCCACGGCCGGCTCGACGGCGCCTCCCACCGTGGCTCCTGTGGGAACCGCCGCCCCGGTGGGACCGACCGCGGCCCAGCCGTGTGCCGGACGCCTGCCCCCCCAACGCTGGGACCACGTGGTGTGGATCGTGATGGAGAACCGGGGCTTGGACCAGGTCAGCGGATCATCACAGGCCCCGTACCTCAATTCGCTGGCCGACGCATGCGGCCTGGCCACCAACTATTCCAGCGTCTCCCACCCGAGCCTGCCCAACTACATCGCCCTGACTTCGGGTGCCACCCAGGGCATCACCAACGACACCGGTCACCCCCTGGCAGGGCCCAGCCTCTTCGGGTTGCTGGGCCCTGACTGGAGGGCGCTCGAAGAGAGCATGCCGTCGAACTGCGACACCGCCAGCGGCGGTGGGTACGCGTTGAAGCACAACCCCGCCCCCTTCTACAAGGCCGTGGCGGCCGAGTGCGCCGCCCAGGACCTGCCGTTCTCCGACCCGCCGGACATCAGCGCCCGTTTCACGCTCATCACGCCCAACTTGTGCGACGACATGCACGACTGCTCCACCGCCACCGGGGACAGGTGGCTGTCCAGGGAGGTGCCACTCGTTCTCGGCCGCGTCCAGTACCGGGCGGGGAGGACCGCGGTGTTCATCGTCTGGGACGAGAACGACTCCGGCGGCTCACTCGTCGCCTGCTATGTGATCGCTCCGTCGGTGCCGGTGGGCACGCGGTCAGCCGCGCCGTTCAACCACTACTCCCTGCTGCGGACCACCGAGGAGATGCTCGGCCTGTCCCCTCTGCTCGGGCAGGCGGCGGGCGCTCCGTCCATGCGACCCGCCTTCCACCTGTAGGGCGACCGTCCCGAATCGGGCTGGGCGCCCGATGGCGTGCAGACCGATCAGCGCCGCACCCGGTAGCGCAGGTGAAGCGCCCGGGAGCCCTGGACCACGATCGGGTCTTCGAGCATGACGTGGCCGCCTACGAGCTCGCCGAAGTAGCGGGTACCGCGGCCGAACAACACCGGCACCTGGCTGACGCACACCTCGTCGACCAGGCCGAGGTTGAGCGCCTGCTGGATGATGTCGGCGCTGGCGATCGTGACGGACTTCTCGCCGGCGATCTTCTTCGCCGTCGCCACACCGTCCTCCACGCTGCCGGTGAAGGTCGTCCGGGGGAACCGCTCGGCCGCGTCTCCGGGCGGCGGACGGTGGGTCACGACGACGACGGCGGCCCCGGCGGGGTGGTGGTCGCCCCAGCCATCGGACTGATCGAAGAGCCGGCGGCCGGAGATGATGGCCCCGCAGCCCGACGTGAGCTCCCGCAGCATCGGGGCGCTGGCCGCATCCACGCGGAAGCTCATGCCCTCCTGGGCGCTGGGCACCACGACGTCGCCCCCCCAGTACCACTCGAACAGCTCGGCCGGGTCGTCGTCGGGTTGGGCCACGAAGCCGTCCAGCGACATGCACATATGAGTTCGCACCTTGGACATGCTGTTATGACCGGATTGGCGCCGGCGACTCATCGCTCGCCGCCGAAAGCGCGTTCCGGGGGCTCAACCCCGGTTGGAGTAGATGCGACGAGGGTGCACGAGGACCGCCGCTCGGCCCTCCTCCTTCATGACCCGGTCGTACTCGTCCCAGTCCGAGTGATCGCCCCCGGCAGCCCGGAAGGCGGCCCGCAGCAACGCGGACAGCTGCGATGGATCGAAACCGTCGAACCGGTCGTCGGGACCGATGATGTCACAGGGACCCTCCACCGCCGCCCACTGCCACCCGGCCCGGAAGACGATGGTGGCCCAGGGCCGCTCACGCAGGTTCCCGAGCTTGGCCCTGCCGTAGGTGACGAACCCGACCACCTCGTCCCCGGACACGGGATGGGACAGCACTCCGGCGTTGACGACCGACGCCTGCGGGGAACCGTCCGCCCTGGAGGTGGCGACGACCGCGAGGTAGCTGTCCTCGGCACCGATGCGTTCGAAGCCGGCCAGATCCATGCTCCGACTATGCCACGCATGCGTCTAAGCAACCGGATCTCGGCCCGGCAGCTCGACGGCGACGTCGATGCCGAGGGGGGCGAGCACGGCTCGAGCGCGTCGCAGGACGCTCAACGCGGCGCCTCGCCGGCCCTGGTCCAGGAGGATGCCGGCGATGCGCAGGTAGCGATCCTCTTCGAAGGGAGCGAGCTCGAGGGACCTCTCCACCATGTGGCGGGCCTCGTCCAGGTTGCCCCTGTTGGCTGCTTCGGTTGCGCAGAGGTCCAACAGGTCCAGCATCGACCGGCGGGCCGCCTCCCGCGGCGCTTCCGCCCATGCTTCGTAGGGGTCATCAGGAAGCAGGTCGCCCCCGTAGCGGGCGATGGCCGATCGGGCCACGGCCACGGCCGTGGCCGGGTCGCCGCCGACCAGTGCGAGGGCCTGGCGGGCGTCGCGATGGAACTCGGCCAGGTCGACCCGGATTCCCGTCCCGAGGACGAGGAGCTCGCTCTCCCGCGTGACCGCTTCGTGGGCGTTCTGCCTCAACCGGCCCAACACGGTTCGTAGCCGGTTGCGCCCGGCTTCGGGGTCGGCTTCGGGCCACAACGCCTCCATGGCCCGTTCCGCCGGCACCCGCCCTCCGGCCACCGCGACCATCTTGAGCAACTGGGCGGCCTGCCCGGGGCCGATGGCGACCGCCCGCCCGCCCCGGCTCAATCCGAACCGCCCGAGGACCGAGAGGGTCATCGGGACGGGCGAGGCTTCGAGAGCGGCGGCGGAGGGCAGGCCGGTTTCGGAGGCGAGGGCGATCAGGGCTTCGGCGACGTCACGTTCCCGGATGAGGGGCAGCTGCGGCTGGCCCAGTCGGGCTGCTTCCTCGAACGCGTGCGCGGCGAGGAATCCGGCCGCTCCGTCTCCCCGTCGCCAGGCGGCGTAGGCCCGCAGCAGTGTGATCCGCCAGCGTTCCCGTGGGAAGACGCCCTGGCAGTGCACCGTGGCCAGTCGCTCCTCCGCCAGGACCGGGTCGCCGTGCCGGGCGAGCAGGGCGCACTCCGCCATGGCGATGGTCCGTTCATAGCCCCGGGGTTCGGACCCCGCCCTCCCGAGGTACTCCCAAGCCAGGGCGATGTGGCCCACCCGGTCGAGGCAGTCCGCCGCTTCGGCGAGGAACTCCGAGCCGATGACCGCCCACCAGTCGGACCTGTAGGCCTCGGCCTGGTTGGCGTGCTCCAGAGCGCCGGTCGCATCCCCCCGGTACGAGGCGAGGATCATGCGCTCCCAGTGGACGAAGGAGGCGAGCAGGCCGCCGGCGTCGCCGCCCACCCGCAGGACCTCGTCCAGCGCGGCCTGCGACTCGTCGTGACGCCCCAGCTCTGTCAGGATCTGCGCTCGGTAGAAGAGGAGGCGGCCCGTTCGCCGGCGGTGACCGATGGCGTGAGGTATGGCCTCGTCGAGGATGCGCAGCGCCTCGTGGGCCCGCCCGCAACCGAGCTCGACGCGAACCGCCCGCTCCACCGCCGCCCCCGACGTGGCCTGGGGGTAGTCCATGGCGATGTAGGTCTCCATGGCCTGGTCGAGATACCCGGCGGCCTCTCGCAAGGTCGATTCGGATAGCGATCCGTCGTCGTCGCGGCGAAAGCAGGTCGCCTGACCGATCACGGTCAGAGCCCTGGCCCGGGTCGGCCACTCCCCGGGCGCGGCCGCAGCCAGGATCCTCTTCCCGACGGCCAGGGCGTCCAGGGGAGTGCTGCTGTTGATCAGGTCGGTGGCGAGCTCGGCGTCGATCGCCCGGCGCATGTCGAGGACCTCGTCGGGTATGCGCCCGATGACGGCAAGAAGTTCGAGGGCGTCGATCGCCTCTGCCTTCCTCGGATCGGCTTCCGCCAGCAGGCGGGCGGCCGGTTCGACCTCACCGGCGGCGAGGAGCATCTGCAGCGCCGTCGCGATCTCCCCCCGATCGGCGTAGTAGTCGGCCGCATCGGCCAGCACTCCCGGCTCCGGAGTGCCGAGGGTGGCGAGGTGGTCGCGCACCGGGCCGGGAAGCTGCCACCACCCGTCGCCGGCCGCGGTCAAGGGCAGTCCGGCTGCGACGGCCCGACGGAGGAAGCTCTCGTCGCCGGTCACCCGGCACAGCAACTCGGCGTCGACCAGCGGCAGGGGCGCGATCCGGGCCAAGACCGATCTCTCGGTCCCGAGGGGCGATCAGCTCGTCGAGGATGGCGGCGATCGGGTCGAACCCGGCCACGGCGACCGCCCGTATGGGCTGCCCCGTGCGGCGGGCTCGGGACGCGGCGAGGACCACTGCCGCCGTCCACCCGCCGGTCACCGCGTCGAGGAAGCGGACGTCCTCCGCGGAGGTGTCGAGGCCGAACCCCGAACGGCACAGCTGGAGGGTCTCGTCCTCGTCGAAGGCCAGATCGTTTGCTCCGATGTGGAGGGCGTCGGCCCGTCGCATGCGCTCGGCACCAGGCGGGAGCTGGCGGGCGAGGAGAAGGAACCGTTGCGCCCCGGTGGTCCGGGCGGCGATCCGGTCGCAGAGCAACCCGGCGTCGCGCATGGCGTTGTGGGCGTCGTCGATGACGAAGGCGCAGGACTCGTCGGCGAGGGCGGCGAGCATGGCGTCGACGGCGCCGACGGCGTCCTCGCCGGTCTCGGCCATGGACGCCGCGGCGTCGACGAAGCCGGCCCTTTGGACGGCGGCCCTGAGGCGGCTGGCCAGCAGTCCGGCGGAAACGCCGCTCTCGTCCAGCAGGACCTCGACCGGAACCGTTCCCCAAGTGTCGACCAGTTCGGCGGCGAGGACCGATTTGCCGTAGCCGGCGGATGCCTCGACCACCACGATCCGTTCGTCGCGGCAACGATCGGTCAAGTGGGGGCGCCGGATGTGGTGCACGGGCAGGTGCAGCCCCAACCCCTTCGGGCCCACGCGGTGGCCTACTCAGTCCTCGTCGGAGCCCGGTCGATGGCGGCGTCAGTGGCGCCGCCAATCTGGCTATCGAGCCGGGCCACGGATCAGCAGGACCGGGGCGGCCGCACGAGCCGGGAGCCGCGGCCCTCCGCCCGCTTCTCAGGAAGTGGTCCCGCTCGACCCGGCGCCGGCGCCCGGTCCCGGCCGGTCGTCTTGTACCTGACCATGCCGAGCTCGCTCAGCAGGAAGAGGGTGGCGATCACCTTGAATCGCGCCTCGTGGGGATCGATGGGGTGCAGCTCCAGGAAGGTCATGGTCAACTACTCGGCGCTCCGGCGACGAGCGTACGCAGGAATCCACATGGATGCCGACCCAATACGGATCGCCGCCCTCGAGGGGGGTGCCGAGGCTCCTCGCGGGCGGACTCGTAGAATCGCCCAGATGCGGCGAGTCCGGCCCGATCGGCTGTTTGGGGCCGCTTGCTCGGTGATCCTGCTCGTGTTGCTCGTCTACGGCTGCGCCGTCAGCTCCTCGTCGGGCGTCACCACCGGCGATTCGCCCGTGCCCTCCAGCCTTCCATCGGGGCCCGTCCGCTGGTCGGAGTTCGCCACCTCGGCCCAGGTCCGGCTCGCGGTGCGGGCCGGCCTCGGGATCACCCGGCTGGGCTCGACGGCCCAGCCGTCCCTGCAGCTGCTCGCCCAGCGCCAGGAGTACGGCAACAACGAGGCCACAGGATGCAAGGGCACCACCACATACGAGGCCTCTCTGCCCGTGCTGCAGTGCACCTTCGGCGTGCCCTCGTCGGCGAAGGTCATGGTGCTGGAGGGCGATTCCCGGGCCCAGATGTGGTTCGACACGGTCAACGCCATCGCGAAGGCGACGGGCTACCGGCTGGTCTTCCTCAGCAAAGGCGGTTGCCCCAGCGCCGACGGCAGCTTCCGCCTCAACGACGGCCGGTGGGAGAACGCACCCTGGCCGGCCTGTACGGCGTGGCACCGGTTCGTGGTCGACACCGTCCGGTCCCTGCATCCGGCCGTCGTCATCACGGCGTCGCAGCTGATGCTGTACGCGGCCGGAACGACGGCCCCGCTCCCACCGGAGTCGGCCGCGGCCGACTTCGCGGCCTTCTACCACGAGATCTCAGGTCCGTGGCATCTCGTCGTGATCGGCGGCTTCCCCGAGCCGCTGGCCCTCAACCCGACCTTGTGCCTGTCCCAGTACCCGACCGACGTGGAGCGTTGCACCTGGGTTGTGCCCCGCTGGGTCGACACGGGTGTCGCCGCGGTGCGGTCGGCGGCTGTCTCGAGCGGCGCGCTGTACATCGACCAGCGGCCCTGGCTGTGTGCCGGGAACCGCTGCCCTGCGGTCGTGGCCGGGATCATCCCCTACACCATCGACGGCTACCACATCGATCGGGTCTACGCCAAGTATCTGACCGGCGTGCTGTGGTCGGCGCTGGCCCCGGTGATCGGCCGGTGAACGGCCGGTGATCGGCCGGTGATCCGGCTGTGAGCGCCCCCGCCTCCACCAGAGACGCGCCGATCCCGGCCACCGGCCGGGCGGCCGACCGCGACCGGAAGTTCCGCCCGGACGTGGAGGGCCTGCGGGCGGTGGCCGTCGGGACCGTGGTCGCCTACCACGCCGGGATCCCGGGGGTCACCGGCGGCTATGTCGGCGTCGACGTCTTCTTCGTCATCTCGGGGTACGTGATCACCCGGCTCCTGCTGGGTCAGGTCGATCGTCGGGGTCGCCCCCGCTTCGGTGAGTTCTACGCCCGGCGGGCCCGGCGCATCCTGCCCGCCGGCGGGTTCGTCGCGGTGGTCTCCGTGTTCTTCGCCTACCGCTACCTCGGCTTCATCCGGGGCGGGCTGATCGCCGACGATCTCCGCTGGGTCGGGGTGTTCCTCGGCAACGTCCACTTCTCCGACGTCGGCACCAACTACTTCCAGAGCGAGCTACCGCCCTCGACGCTGCAGAACTACTGGTCGTTGGCCGTCGAGGAGCAGTTCTACGTCATCTATCCGGCCCTGATCACACTCTTGACCCTGGTTGCGGTGCGGACCTCCATCCGGGCCAAGCTGACCGTCACCGCCGTCGCCATCGCCGTCGGGTCGTTCGCCTGGTCGGTCTGGTACACCCGCCACAACCCTGCGGCCTCCTACTTCGCCCTGTCGACCCGGGCGTGGGAGCTGGCCTTGGGCGGTGTGGTGGCGGCCGGCACCACACTCTGGTCGCGTGTTCCCGAGCGGGCCGCCGCCCTGATCGCATGGGCCGGTCTGGCCGCCATCGCCTACGCCTCCTTCGCCTTCGGGCCCTCCACCCCCTACCCGGGTTGGATCGCCGTGATCCCCGTGGTCGGCAGTGCGCTGGTCATCCTCGGAGGCGTCCCGGCGCCGGCGTCCGGGCCGGAGGTCGTGCTCGGTACTGCGCCGTTCCGCTGGATCGGCAAGCTCTCGTTCTCCATATACCTGTGGCACTGGCCCATCCTCATGACGGCCGAGCAGGATGCCGGCCACCGGCTGCCGGCCGCCGACCGGGCCGGGCTGCTGGTGCTGGTGGTGGCCGCGTCCGTCCTCACCTTCTACGGGTTGGAGGATCCCGTCCGCCGGGCCAGACCGCTGGCCCGGCGTCCCGGGCTGAGCATCCTGATCGGGTTGGCCGTGGTCGCCACCATGGTCCTGGTCGGGACGGTCGAGCTGCACTCGCACTGAACCCCCGCCGGCTCAGGGCACCGCCGTGGTGCTCGTCGCCGGGGCGGTGGGGTTGGGGTTGCCGTCCCCGCTGGCCGGAAGGTGGGTGGGTGTCGTGCGGTCGGGTAGCAGCAGGTCGAACCCGTCCGGGATCTTCAACAGGCCCGGCGTGCTGCCCGCGGTGTCCGTGTCGCCGTACTGCCAGACGATCTGCTGGGAGTTCGGATCGATGATCACGACCCGGTGGCGGTAGTCGTCGTTGACGCAGATGAGACCGTTGGGGAACTGCTCCGCCAGGCTGGGATGATCGAGCATGCCCTCCCCGGCGGGCACCTGGTAGCGCCAGAGGATCTGACCCTCCCGGTTGAACTTCAGGATGCCACCGGGGGTGCTGTAGTCGGCGACAAGGTACAGGTCGGGGCCGAGCTGTTGCGGATCCGAGGGGTAGGCGATGGGTAGCTTGACGCTCCACACCACCTGCCCGGCCTCGGTCACCTCGTCGACGTACGATCCGATGATCTCCGAGACCAGGAAGTTCCCGTCGGCCAGCGGGGTGTCGCCGTTGGGATAGGCGACGTCGGTCGGGATGGCGTGCTGGCATCGC
>DATGAX010000278.1:0-4083 GCA_035312965.1 Acidimicrobiales bacterium | reverse complement strand
TGGACCTTCTGCCAGTCGGCGTCGGACATCTGGATGTCGGCCCGTCGCGCCTTGGTGACTCCGAAAGGCAGGGACGGCTGTGACAGCACCGGTGCCAGAACGGTGTCGTCCACCGCCATGGCCAGGGCGAAGCCGCCCGTGAAGCACATGCCCACGGCACCCACTCCGGGACCGCCACAGCGCTTGTGCTCGGCCCGGGCCAGCGCCCGCAGCCAGTCGATTATGGGTGACGACCGGCCCATGGCCAGCCCGGAGAACTCCTTGGAGATGCACAGCTTGAGGATGGTCCCGGCCGCGTAGCCGGGGGTCATCTCGCGGCCCGGGGTCCCGAACAGGTGGGGCATGACCGCGGTCATGCCCCGGTCGGAGACCCGGCGGGCGAAGTCGGCCACTTTCGGGGTGATGCCGGGCACCTCGGAACAGACGATCACCGCCGGGCCGGAGCCGCGGCGGTAAACGTCATGGTTGATGCCACCGGAGCCGAACGGCTCCTTCTCGAAATCACCCAACGAGTCGGTCATGGCGACCGACTCTAGGGTCAGTGGGCGAACTGCTGCTCTTCGGTGGACCCGCTGAGGGCCAGCGTGGACGAGGCGCCCGCCGTGAGGCTGGTCATCACGTCGTCGAAGTAGCCGGCGCCGACCTCGCGCTGGTGGCGGGTGGCGGTGTAGCCCTCGTCCTCGAGGGCGAACTCCCGCTGCTGCAGCTCGACGTAGGCGGTCATGCCGCTGCGGGCGTAGCCGTGGGCCAGCGTGAAGGCCGACTCGTTGAGGGCGTGCCACCCGGCCAGGGTCACGAATTGGAAGGCGTAGCCCATGGCCCCGAGCTCCTTCTGGAACCGGGCGATCGTCTCGTCGTCCAGCTTCTTCTTCCAGTTGAACGACGGGGAGCAGTTGTAGGCGAGCATCTTGTCGGGGAACTGGGCCTTGATCCGCTCGGCGTAGGTGCGGGCCTCGTCCAGGTCGGGGGTGGAGGTCTCGCACCAGATCAGGTCGGCATAGGGGGCGTAGGCCAGGCCCCGGGCCACTGCGATGTCCATGCCCGGGCGGACGTAGTAGAAGCCTTCGGGCGTGCGCTCCCCGGTGGCGAACTCCTGGTCGAGAGGGTCGACGTCGCTGGTCAGCAGGTTGGCGCCGAGGCTGTCGGTGCGGGCCACGATGAGCGTGGGCACGCCGCAGACGTCAGCGGCCAGGCGGGCTGCGTTGAGAGTGCGGATGTGCTGCTTGGTGGGGATGAGGACCTTGCCGCCCATGTGGCCGCACTTCTTCTCAGAGGACAGCTGGTCCTCGAAGTGCACGCCGGCGGCGCCCGCCTCGATCATCCCCTTCATCAGCTCGAAGGCGTTGAGGGCGCCGCCGAATCCGGCCTCGGCGTCGGCCACGATCGGGACCATCCAGTCGCGGTGGGCGCCCCCGCCCTCCTTGACCGCCTCGGCCCACTCGATCTGGTCGGCCCGGCGCAGGGCGTTGTTGATCCGGCGCACCACCGTGGGGACGCTGTTGGCCGCGTACAGGCTCTGATCGGGGTACACCTGCTCCGAGAGGTTGGCGTCGGCCGCGACCTGCCAGCCCGAGAGGTAGATGGCGCGCAGGCCGGCCTTGACCATCTCCACCGCCTGGCCGCCGGTCAGGGCGCCCAGGGCGTTGATGTAGTCCTCGCTGTGCAGCAGGGACCACAGCTTCTCGGCGCCGTGGCGGGCCAGCGAGTACTCGATCGGGACCGAGCCGCGCAGGCGGATCACATCGGCCGCGCTGTAGGTGCGCTCGACGCCGGCCCACCGGTCGTCGGTGGCCCACTGGCGCTCGAGGTCGGCGACCGCGGTCTCGAAGTTGGTGCTCATCGGGATTCGGATGTCCTTTCGGTGTTGCTCTACGGCAGGAGCTCGTACGCGGGCAGGGTGAGGAAGGGGATGAACTCGTCGGCGAGGGACACCTGCTCGAACACGTCCCGGGCCTGGCACAGGGTGTCGCCGGGGAAGGCACCGTCGGCCTCCAGCTGGCTCTGCGTCTCGTCGAGGAGCTCCCGCACCAGCTCCGGGGTGACGCACTTGTGCTCGGGCTCCTGGAAGCAGATGTCGTGATGGACCCACTGCCAGACCTGGGCCCGGCTGATCTCGGCGGTGGCGGCGTCCTCCATCAGGTCGTGGATGGCCGCCGCGCCGGTGCCCGACAGCCAGCTGGCGAGGTAACGCAGGCCGACGTCGATGTTGGTCCGCAGCCCGGCCATCGAGATGCTGTTGCGGGGCCGGTCGACGGTGAGCAGACGGCCCGGTCCGACCTGGACCTCGGGCCGCTGGCGGTCGAGCTGGTTGGGCCGGTTCCCGAGCACCGTGTCGAACTCGGCCTGGGCGGTCGGGACCAGGTCGGGATGGGCCACCCAGGTGCCGTCGAAGCCGTCGCCGGCCTCGCGGCGCTTGTCCTCGGTCACCTTGGCCAGCGCCGCCTCCGTCACCTCCGGCTTGCGCCGGTTGGGGATGAACGCCGACATGCCGCCGATGGCGTGCGCGCCCCGCTTGTGGCAGGTCTTGACCAGCAGCTCCGTGTAGCCCCGCATGAACGGGGTCGTCATGGTCACCATGGACCGGTCGGGGAGCACGAAGTCGGGGTCGGTGTGGAACCGCTTGGCCACGCTGAAGATGTAGTCCCACCGCCCGGCGTTGAGGCCGGTGATGTGGTCGCGCAGCTCGTAGAGGATCTCGTCCATCTCGAAGGCGGCGGTGATGGTCTCGATCAGCACGGTGGCCCGCACGTCGCCGACCTGGAGTCCCAGAGCCTGCTCGGCCCGGGTCATGACGTCGTTCCAGAGGCGGGCCTCGAGGTGGCCTTCCAGCTTCGGGAGGTAGTAGTAGGGCCCGAAGCCCCGGTCGAGGCTCTCCCGCCCGTTGTGGAAGAGGTAGAGACCGAAGTCGAACAGGCTGGCCGAGATGCGCTCGCCGCCCACGGTGAAGTGCTTCTCGGTGAGATGCCAGCCCCGGGGTCGCACCACGAGGGTGGCCAGCTCGTCCTCGGCTCGCAGCTGGTAGGTCTTCTCGGGGGTGGTGACCGACAGCGTGCGCCGGACGGCGTCCTGCAGGTTGGCCTGGCCTTCGATGACGTTCTCCCACGTGGGCGAGTTGGCGTCCTCGAAGTCGGCCATGAAGACCTTGGCCCCGGAGTTGAGGGCGTTGATCATCATCTTGCGCTCCACCGGGCCGGTGATCTCGACCCGCCGGTCGGTCAGGGCCTTGGGTGCTTCGGGAACCAGCCAGCCGCCGTGGCGGACGTCCTCGGTCTCGGCCAGGAAGTCGGGGCGCTCGCCGGCATCGAAGCGCTTCTGGCGCTCGGCCCGCGCCTCGAGCAGCGCCCGCCGGCGGGGTTCGAACTCCCGGTGGAGGCCGACCAGGAACTCTGCGGCGGCCGGGGTCAGGACCTGCTCGGCCGCCGGGTGGGGTGCAAACTGGACATCATCAGTTGTAGGCACTCCACCATTCTTCTAAAGATTCGTCATCCTGTCGAATCAAAAGTCGGCCGCACTTGACCAGAATCGGAAGAAGTGCGAAAGTTTCTATCCGAAATGGCTCCTCCTCCTTCGGCCTCCCTCGATCCTCTGGTGTTCGGGCACCGGCTGCGCCATCTGCGCCGCCAGGCCGGCCTGACCCTCGACGCCCTGGGCCAGGCCGTGGGCCGCCCCGCTTCTTACCTGTCCCAACTGGAGAACGGCCACCGCGAGCCGCGCCTGTCGACGGTCAACGCCCTGGCCGGGGCGCTCGGCGTGGCGCCGGCCGAGTTGCTGTCCTCCGCCGCCCCGAACCGCCGGGCCGAGTTGGAGGTGGCGTTGGCCCACATGCAGGCCGACCCCCGCTACCGGGAGCTGCAGCTGCCTTACCTGCGGCCCAGCGCCCGCCTCGACGACGCCGCCCTGGAGCACGTCGTTTCCTTGTTCGACCGGGTGCGGGCCTTGTCGGAGCGGGTCCCCGCCGCCCCCGTTCCGTCGCCCCTTCCGGCCGGCCCGGCCAACGGCTCCGGCGTGGGCGCCCGGGCGGCCAACGCCGCCATGCGCGACGAGATGCGCAAGCGGGACAACTACTTCGAGGAGATCGAGCGG
>DATGAX010000277.1:0-14295 GCA_035312965.1 Acidimicrobiales bacterium | reverse complement strand
GGGCTGGTCCCATATGCCGACATCCTCACGGCCGACCTCTCCACCGGCACCCGCCGCATCTGCGATCTGGCCCTCCAGGTGGCGGCCCGCCCCCAGGTGCTCCTCCTCGACGAGCCGACCGCCGGGGTGGCCCAGCGCGAGACAGAGGTGTTCGGCCCGTTGCTCCGCCGGATCCGCGACGAGTTGGACTGCGCCATTGTGATCGTCGAGCATGACATGCCGTTGCTCATGGGGCTGTGCGACCGGGTCTATGCGATGGTGGAAGGTCAGGTGATCGCGGAAGGCACTCCGGAGCAAGTGCGAATCGATCCGACGGTCGTTGCCAGCTACCTCGGGACCGATGAGGACGCGATCGCGAGATCGGGTAAGGCGGCCACCAAGCGCCGGACGGCTCAGCCCGTCGGCAAGGCGGCTCGTTCGAGAAAGGCCGCCGGTGCGTCGACCAAGAGGGTCGCCGCTGAGACCGCTCAGGAGATCGACGCATGAAGCCGTTCCTCCAGTTCCGCCTTTGGAGCCGGCAGGGGCCGATGTCCGAGCGCCTCTTGGTCACCACCGCGGGGTTGATCCTCGTCGGCCTGGTTTCCTGGGCGTTCGTGCCGTCGAGCCGGCCCCACGCGACGACCGTGGCCTCCGGTTTCAGCCCGGTGACCACCGCCGGTAGCGCAGCCGCACCGGGTGTGGCCTCCTCGTCCGTATCAGGTGCGAGGAGCGCCGGGGCGGAAACAGGTGCCGGTGGGCCGGCCATTGCGAGCGGTTCCACAGGCTCAGCCGGCTTGGGCTCTTCGTCGGTCACCGGTTCGGTGGCATCGACCGGCGGTTCCGGCGGGGCCTCCTCGACCCCCGGGGCCAACGGTGGCTACACCAGTTCGGGGGGTACCTCGGCCGGGGGCGTAGCTCCTGCCGGTTCCTGCTCTACGGCGCGGACGAGTACCGATAAGGGTGTCACCGCCAACCAGATCACTATCGGAGTCCTTCTTCCGGATCTTGGTCAGCTGAACCCGGCCCTCGGCCTGCCGGCGGCGGCCGACCAGGAGAGGATGTTCAACGCGGTATTCGCCGCCGTGAACAAGGCGGGCGGTGCGGCGTGTCGGACCCTCGTTCCCAAGTTCTACGACGATCAGGTGGCATCTGCCAGCTCCGAGCAGGCCACGTGCTTGCAGATCCAACAAGACGGGGACTTCGCCGTACTGCAGAACCTCTACAACCCGCAGGAATTCAACTGTCTAGCTCAGCGGAACATACCGAACATCTTCTACACGTCACCGCACAGTCCCCTGATGAAGCAATTCTTCCCCTACGTGATGGGTGTGCAGCCCGACTACGACCGCCTGATCAAGGACTACATATTCGGGGCGCAGAAGCTCGGACTGCTGAGCGGTCAGAAGATTGGCATCCTCGAGCAGACGTGCTACCCCGACGAGAACACCGACATCCAAGCCGATCTCTCCTCGATCAGCGTCAAGGTCACGTCGGTGTACAACTTCGGCTGCGTGACTTCAGGAGCCTCGGAGGACACCCCCGACCAGGTCCAGGCGGCCGCCTTGCAGTTTCGTGGGGCGGGCGTGACCCTGGTACTGCAGACGGCCCGGGGCACCGTCACCGACTTCGCGCGGGCGGCCCAAGCCCAGAATTACTACCCCAAGTACGTGATGATGAATGACCAGTCGATGTCCCTGGTGGCCGATAGCTCCACTCCGATCCCGACCAGCTTCAACGGAGCCGTAGTCATCACTACGGACCAGGAGGGGGCGAGCAACACTCACGGGGCCGTGCCTACAGCGGCCACGCAAGCGTGCACGAAGATCGCCGAGTCGGTCGGTGAGCCGCCGCCCGACGACCAGCATCGCCTGGCCGGCCAGCTCGACGGGAACGCGTGCGCCGAGGTGACCGCCCTCGTGGCCGCCATCAGCCATATCACCGAACCGGTCAGAGCCGGCCTGGCCTACGGGCTGGCCGCTGCCGGACCCCTCGATCTCGCCTCGCCGGCGGGACCGATGGACGTGACGAACGCCCACGATCCCACCGGAGGCCAGGAGTGGCGGCCCGCCGCGTGGCATACCAGCTGCAGCTGCTGGATCGTCACCAACCTGCGGTGGAGTCCGGGATGGAACTAGCCGTCCACCGGAACGGAGCGTCCCAGCGGAGCTCGGACATCGTCCTCGGCGCCCACGACATCGACTTCTCCTACGGTCGGGTCCAGGTGCTCTTCGACATGCATCTCGAGCTCCGACGAGGCGAGGCCCTCGCGCTTCTCGGCACCAACGGCGCCGGCAAATCCACCCTTCTGAGGGTGATCTGCGGCTTGGAGCCGCCGGGCCGGGGGTCCGTCTTCCTCGACGGCGAGGACATCACCGGTGTTGCGGCCGAGCGCCTGGCGGCCAAGGGGCTGGTTCTCATCAGCGGGGGTCGGACTGTATTCCCGGACATGACCGTCGCTGAGAACCTGGATATACAGAGCCTCATCGTGCGTAGGCGGGGTGCCTGGCTCAAGGAGCGCCGGGCACGAGCCCTCGACATGTTCCCGAGGCTGCGCGAGCGGCTCGGTCAGAAGGCCGGCAGCCTCTCCGGCGGAGAACAACAGCAACTGGCGCTGGCGAAGGCGATCCTGCTCGATCCGAAGATCCTGTGCATAGACGAGCTTTCGCTGGGGCTGGCCCCCGTCGTGGTGCAGCATCTGCTCCAAACCGTTCGCGACATCCACGCTTCGGGCGTCTCGGTGATCCTGGTCGAGCAGAGCCTCAACATCGCGGCAGCCGTGTGCGAACGGGCCATCTTCATGGAGAAGGGCTCCACGCGCTTCGAAGGCGTCACCTCGGAGTTGCTCGAACGCGACGACATCGCCCGAGCCGTCTTCCTCGGCGGCGAATAGCGCGGATGAAGCCGTTCCTGCAGTTCCGCATGTGGTTACGGCGCGGGCCCCGGTCGGAGCGATTCCTGGCCGCCGGATCGACTCTCTTAGTCGTCGGGCTGCTGGGTTGGCTGATCGTCCCTGCCCTCACGGGGTCTGGACCTGGTTCGGGCAACGCGACGGGCGTCGCATCAGGATCCGGTACTGGGGGCGGGTCGACGACCGGTTCCGCCATTGCTGGAGGGGCCGTGCGCCCGGCCATAACGATGCCCGGCTCACCTCCGGCAAGGTCCGCTGCGTCGTCGTCGCCGGCGGCCGCCGGTGCCGCTGGTGCGTCGACTGTCTCGGTATCGGGCGGGTCCTCCGCCGTCACCTCGCCGCCAACCGGGTCGGCGGGGGGCAGCAACCCGTTGCCCTCATCCGGATCGACGCAGGCGGCCCAGGGATGCAGCTCGCTCACCGCTACCGACAAGGGAGTGACCGCTTCTCAGGTCACCGTCGGCATCCTGCTGCCCGATGCCGGACCGGTCAACTCCTACGTCGGGATACCCTCGCAGTCGGCTTTCCAGACGGCCTACAACGCCATCATCGCCCACTTCAACCAGGCCGGCGGCGTGCAGTGCCGCAAGATCGTGCCCAAGTACTACGACGACAACGTGCTCGATTCGAGCAGCGAGCAGGCGACCTGCCTGCAGATCGTCCAGGATGGCGTCTTCGCCGTCCTCAACAACCTCAACACGCCGGCGGAGACGACGTGCCTGGCTCAACACGCCATCCCGAACATCTGGTACACGCCAGCCCACGGTCCGAACGTCCGGCAGTTCTATCCCTATTTGCTGTCGGACGCCCCCAACTACGACCGTCTGATCACCAACTACGTGGTGGGAGCCCAGCAGGAAGGCTTCTTCAAAGGAATGAAGAAGCTGGGGATCCTCGAGGAGACGTGCTTCCCCGACGAGAACCGGGACATCGCCGCCGATCTGGCGGCCATCGGAATTGGATCGTCGGAGATCGACATCTACAACTACGGCTGCCCGGTCGCCGTAGATACGCCCGATCAGGATCAGGAAGCCGCCCTGCAGTTCGAGAAGGACGGCGTAACCCATGTAATGAACACTGCCTACACCTACATCACAAACTTTGCTCAGGCGGCGCAGAATCAGGGTTACCATCCGCAGATGGCCGTCATGGAGGACGGCGCCCTCGGCGCCATCGCCCACGAGTCGTCGCCGCCCCCGCCCAGCAGTTTCGACGGCGCCCTTGGAATTACCTGGGATCAGATCGGAGCGGAGAGCACGCCCGGGGTAGCACTGAGCCCGGCCACCGCGGTATGCGCCGCGATCCTTGCCAAGATCGGCGATCCGGCCCCGACCGCCAAGGGGTCGGCCGCGGGCGCCCTCTACGGCGACGGCTGCGCCATCGTGTCGGTCTTCGTGAGCGCCGCTGACCGCAGCTTCCCATTGGTGCGCACCGGTTTGGCCGCTGGGATGGTTCGGGCCGGGCCGCTCGACTTGTCGTACCCTGTAGGCCCGATGGACGCGACCAGCGCCACCGATCCTACCGGTGGGCAGTATTGGCGGCCCGATCGATGGAGCAGCTCCTGCGGTTGCTGGCACGTCATCTCTCCCCAGTGGCACAGCTGAACCGAGGACTTACTGACCCATTGCGGGAGCCAAGGAGAGACGTCGTGTCAGGTCGACTGGACGGGAAAGTGGCGCTCATCAGCGGTACGGCCAGCGGGATGGGCCGGGCTGCCGCGATTCGGTTCGCATCGGAAGGGGCGGCCGTGGTCGGCGGCGACCTCGATGCCACCGAGAACGAGGTGACCGCCAAGATGGTGCAGGACGGGGGCGGTCGAATGGACTGCGTCGGTCCGCTTGATCTGGCCGACCCAGGACAGGCACAGCAATGGGTGGACCGGGCCATGGAGTTGCATGGCCGAGTGAATGTTCTATACAACAACGCGTCCGCCTGCGTGTTCGCCACCATCCCGGAGATGTCGGTGGAGAATTGGGACTTCACGGTCCGCAACGAACTCCGGATCGTGTTCATCAGCACCAAAGCGGCCTGGCCGTACCTGTGCGACGGCGGAGGGGTGATCATCAACACGGCCTCGGTGGCCGGCCACGGGGGCGGCCCGGGCGGCATCACCCACTCGGCGACCAAGGCTGCGGTGCTGGCCATGACCCATGTGATGGCCGCCGAGGGCGCCCCCTACGGTGTGCGGGCGATCAGCATCAGCCCCGGGGTGATAGAGACGCCGGGCTCATCCGACCAGCTCTCGCAGCCCGGCGTGATCGAGGGACTCATGGCCCACTCTCTCGTTCCGCGCATGGGCCGACCGGAAGAAGTCGCGGCGGCCGCAGCCTGGCTCGCATCCGAGGAGGCGTCCTTCGTCACCGGGGCCGACTTCCTGGTCGATGGCGGTCTAACCAACCGGCACTGAGAGAAGTTCGACCCCGGTGGCGGCGCGGCCCCGCTTGTAGCATTCGAGGCTATGCCCCCGCGCCGAACCTCCAATGCGACTACGGGATCCAGTGTCAACGGGTCGGCTCTTTCCGAGGCGGAGATCGTTCACGCCGCCCGTCAGCTCATAGCTGAGGCCGGCGTGGACGGGCTGAACATGCGTGCCCTTTCCGCCCAGCTGGGTGTCGCCCTGGGGGCGACCTACCACTACGTGCCCAACAAGCGCGACCTGCTGCTGCTAGTGGCCCACGATCTTTACGACGAGGTCGTGCTCCCCGATAAGGGCCCGTGGGACCAGCGGTTGAAGAAGCTGATGGTGAGCGTCGCCGAGGTGGTGGGCCGCCACCCGGGGATGGCTTCGTTCATGAACTCCAACGCGGCCGACTCGATGCCGGTCGAGCTCAACCGCCGGGTCGTCGATCTTCTGCGCGAGGCGGGCTTTAGCTCGCGCAACGTGCACGCCGTAATGGGCGCCCTTTTTATCTACGTGAACGGTGTGATCTCGGGCGGCTTCGGTGAGGCGGCGTCTGGGGCGATGAAGGCGGACGTCAGCCGCATCTTCCGCGACGGTCTCGAGATGCTTCTGACCGGGGCCCGGGCTCGCCTCGAAGAAGACCTAGGGACCCGCCGGAGGCGGACCCAGAGGGCTAAGTGACTATCACCCTGGCGGCGGCCAGGTTGGGTACCCGGCAAGCCACGGCGTGCACATCGCCTTCACGATGGGACTCGACGAGGGCCGTCGCGAAGTAGGTCCCCGGACGGTCCCACGTGTGGGTAGCGCTCAGATCGACCGACGCACTCGAACCGTCGACCTTCTCCACCATTGGGTAGGAGCCTGAACCATCGAAATCCCACTTGACTCCGATCACCCTTCCCGCGCCGGGGGGCACCTCCGCCCGGACTCGAAGGGTGACCGCCTCGCCGGCGCGTACCTCCGTGCGGCTGGCACCGTTCGCTTCGACCGTGACGACAGGTTGGATGCCGCCCCGAGCCGCGGCGGTCGGCGGGAGGATGACTCGTCCGTCCCGATACTCGAATGCGGTGGGTGCAGGGCGTACGCCGTCCTCGACCCAGGCGGCCAGATCCACCAGGGACTGCTCGATGGCCGGCTGGTAGTCGATCAGCCACGTCTTGTTGTCGCGGCCGGCGGGGGAGGCCGCCATGCGCGGGACCACGTGCTCCGCATTCTCGGTCCAACGCAGGCAGAAATAGTCGTCGGCCCGGTCACCACGCTCGCGTTCGACATTGCGCTTCATACCGATTCCCTGGGACGGCCAGAGCGAAGCGTCGTGGGTATGGTGGACCCAAATCATCTTGCCCTCGAACCGACCGGTGTGGACGGTGCCCATGAACGGTGACATCTCGGGGATCTGATACTGGGGGTAGATCGGCACCCCGTCGACCCTCAGGCAGTCGTAATCCACTTCTGCCGCCGTGAGATGGTGGCGGTACGCGTAGCAGTAGGCGAGGAACGCGTGATTGTCCACGTGCACCTCGTCGCCGGGGCTGACGTCCTGGAAACGCAGGTTGCTCGCTTCGCCCTCGCCGTCGCACAGCAGGACATTGCCCACCGCTTGAAGCGCGTACAGCCGGCGGCCGGCGGCCGGACCGCTGAGTATGCGCACGCCGGTGCCGAGCCGGTAGCCGTCGGGCACGTTCTCTAGCTCGAGGGCCATGGGGATGTCCCACATGTTGTGCATGCTGGCGAAAAGCCCGGCCATCGACCGCACCTGGGCGTACTCGTCGCCTTGGAAGCGGGCGTCTTGGATCAGATCCTCGGCGTACAGGGGCTGAACGACGGTGGTGCGGACGTCGATGAGATCCGCGTTGACGAACTGGGGCTGGTCGAAGCCGACATGGCCGGGCTTGGTCCAGAAGGCCTCCCAGTAGTCGGGGTAGTCCCGCTGGAGCCGGTCGGCGTAGGAAGACCACAGCCAGATTTGTCCCATCGGCTGGGCGATCATGTACTCGTCGCCTCGGGGATAGCCCAGGCGGTACAGGGTCGCCAATTCTTCTCTCTGGTGCGCCGTGAGGCCCGCGAAGGGGTCGCCGCTACCCCCCGGCAACATGGCGTCGATGACGTCGTAGATCTTGTCCCGCAACACCCGCTGGACGTTGAACATCGCGCAGAAATGCTGAGCGAAAGTGCGTAGGCGGTCGAAGTCGCCGTATTCACCGTCGAGGGCGTCGCCCATAAAGGGCAGCGCCCCGTCCCAAACGTCCGGGCCATAGGCCAGACACAGAGGCGACCGGCGGGCACCTCCGCTGCCGCCCCAGACATAGGAGTGGTGCGGCCGGGCGCCCAGAACTTGCTCGGCCAGGAACTTCGAGAACCGAGCGCTTTCGGCGGCCGCCCGCCATCCGTACATCGTCGGGTCCAGACCGGCCTTGGGGTCCATGACGACCCCGATGTGGCCCATGTTGGACTCGACCATGTAGCCACCCAACCGGTTGAGGGTCATCTCGAGGCCGCCAATGTCGGCGCCGAGCGGGGACGCGAACACATCCTCGTGACCTGCGTTGGCGCCTTCGAGGGGTTGGTACATTCGCCCTTCCCACCGCTCCACCGGCGGGTACCAGAGCGAGAACCGGGTGTCGGTCCCCTCGAAACCGCCGTGGATGTACCGGTGCTCGACGGGATCGTCGAGCACGTCGTCCCGGTCTACTAGGGGGCGCCGAAGAAGTCGTCGGTCACCTTGTAGGACGAAATATCCAGCGTCGTCATGTTCCCTCCCAGAAGACGGTCTTTGTCAACAGTGTAGACGTCACGTCATTTCGAGTACCGCGGCGGCCTCCTCGAGATGTAGGGCAACGGTGTCGCCGATGTCTTCGCTGTCAGCGTCGCCGGTCGCATACGTTCGAGTGCGTGTGTAGATGCCCTCCTTGATGATCGCCGCTCTCCAATGTTCGAAGGCCAGGTAGAACGGCAGGGGGCCGATGTCGCGTCCGCTCAGCTCGGCATACCGGCCGGCCAGCGCGGCGGGCCCGAGAAATCCGGGATGCTCGGCGATGGTCTGCGACTCGTGGGTCAGACGGCCCTTCGTCCGGTCCCAGTACACCAGCAAGTGGGCCAGGTCCGTCAGTGGATCGCCGCGGGTCGACATTTCCCAGTCGAGGACGGCGGCGACCGGGTTGGCCGCGCCCGGGTGGACGATCATGTTGCCGAGCCGGTAGTCGCCGTGCACGAGCGTGGAGTCGGCCTCTAGTGGGACCTGCGAAGCCAGGAGATCACCGATCGGCTCGACCAGGGCGTGGTCGCGATGTTCGCTGCGCCGCCACTGCTCGAGCCATCGTGAGATCCGCCGGGCGACGAAGCCTTCGGGGCGTCCCAGGTCGCCGAGTCCGACGGCCGAAGCATCCACCGAGTGGATCTTATGAAGTACTTCAACTGTGGCTTCAGAGATCCGTCCTGCCTCCTCCGCGGTGAGGCCGGCCACATCGGCCCGCTGGTGGAACACGTGACCGTGCACTCGTGACATCACGTAGAAGGGCGCGCCCATGATGGACTCGTCTTCGCTGTACCCGTAGACATGGGCTAGAGGGACCCCGCTCCTCTGGAGAGCCAGCTGGACCCGGTACTCCCTCGCCATGTCGTGAGCTCCGGGTGCGACCGGACCGAGGGGACGGCGGCGTAGCACGTACTCCGAGGAGCCGGAGCACGCTAGATAAGTGAGGTTGGACCGACCGCCACTCAGGACCTCCACGGTGACCGGGTCGGTCAGCTCAACAACGGTTCGGAGGTAGCCAGTGAGGCGGTCGATGTCGACAAGGGCGACGGGATCAACAGCCGCTGTGCTCATGCTGGTGCCCTCGGGTCAGGGCGCAATATCGCCCAGCCATGGAGCGGAGCCGGGATCCTTGGCCAGGATGCGGGCGACTCGGTCGCGGTGGACCTCGTCGGGACCGTCGTAGATGCGGGCGTAGCGCGCCTCGCGGTACATCCACTCGAGCGGGGTGTCGCCCGTGACTCCCAGAGCACCGTGGACCTGGATGGCCCGGTCGATGACGTTGTGGAGCAGCTCGGCGCCTCGGAACTTGATAAGGGAGATCTCTACTCTGGCTTCGGACCCGCGGTCGACCGCCTCAGCCGCGGCAAGCGTTGCGGCGCGGTGGGAGAAGATGTCGGCGGCCGACTCGGCGATCAGGAGCCGGATCTGCCCGTTTTGCGAGAGCAGGCCGCTGTGGAGTGACCGCTCGTTGACCCGGGCGCACATGAGGTCGAAGGCCCTCTGCATCTGCCCCAGCCAACGCATGCAGTGGAAGATGCGGCCGGGTCCGAGGCGGTCCTGGCCGATCACGAACCCCTGACCCCGGCCCCCGAGGAGATTCTCCTTCGGGACCCGGACGTCGGTGAGCCGGATCTCGCAATGGGCCCCGAGGATGCTCCCCATCGTAGGGATCACCCTGACCACCTCGTAGCCCGGCGTGTCCGTAGGGACGATGATGGACGAGAACTGCTTGTACCGACCGGCGTCCTCGGCCTCGGTGCGGGCGAAGACGGTGGTGAACGCGGCGATGTTGGCGCCAGTGGTGAACCACTTGTGGGCGTTGATGACCCATTCGTCGCCGTCGAGGACGGCGGTGGCCCGCATCATCGTCGGATCGGAGCCCGGAACCTCCGGTTCGGTCATTCCTACTGAGGAGCGGATGTCTCCGGCGACCAGCGGCTCGAGCCAGCGTTCCTTCTGCTTCGGTGTGCCGTGCTTGTGGAGCATGATCGAATCCTGCATCGACCAGGTACCCACCGCGCTCTGGCCGAAGAAGCTGCGCCCGATGACCTCGTTGAGCAGGGTGACGTCCATGAAGCCGAGGCCGCCCCCCCCGATCTCCTTGGGATGGCCTAGGGCCCACAAGCCTCGCCGCTTGGCCTCCGCCTTGAGCCGTTCCATCTCGACGAGGGAGTCCAGGGTCATGTCGCGCAGTACCGGCTCAGCAGGTATCACCTCCTCGTCTATGAATTCCCGCACGCGGGCGAGGATCCCGGCGAGTTCGGACGAGCGTGAAGACGGCATCTTGCGGTTACCCCTGATCGTACTCGCCCGTGAATAGTTTAATTAACCGCATGGTATCCCGCCCATCCGAGGAGAGAGAAGTGACCGCAGAGGACGCGGCGAGAAGGGCTCTTGCGGCGGATATCCGGTCTCTGGCGGCCGTCACGATGCTCACGACGCAGGGGGCGGAATCGATCTCGGCCGCCTCTGACCTGGTCCGTCAGGCCGTACTCCGGCTGTCGCGCACCGCCCGTCAGGGTCGCTACGACGGGTTGGCCGGGCTGGTGCCCGGGGCGCCGACCAACGAGCCCATCTGGGAGACTCATGCCGCTTTCGGTGCGTCCAATGCTCTCGCTCCGCCCGTGGCGGTGGTGGAGCGCGATGGCCACGTCAGCGGAACAGTTACCTTCGGCCCGGCATGGGAGGGTGGCCCGGGCACTGTGTACGGCGGGTTCATAGCGGCAGTGTTCGACGGGATGCTCGGACGGGCCGTGATCAGCGCCGGCCACCTGGGGGTGACGAAGTCCCTGTCGGTTCGCTTTCTGAAGCCGACACCTCTGTTGCGGGAGTTGACGGTGGAGTCGGCGGCAGGAACCCGGGTCGGGCGCGACGTGCAGGTCCATGCCCGTCTGATGGACGGCGACACCGTCACGTGTGAGGCGGAGGCCACGTTCGCCTGCGTCGACCCGGCCCGCTACCGCGCTTAGCGCACCACCACCCGGGCCTGCCCGAGAGTTTGGATCCGACGCTCCCGGGCCGAGAGGTCACCCGTTCGGTGGGATTCGACGCGGGCGGTGGCGAAGTACACACCGGGTCGGTCATAGGTGTGACGGGCGGACAGCCGCATCGACGAGGATCGGCCGTCGACTTCGGCATGGGAGTACGGGTAGGTGCCACTCCCGTCGAAGTCCCACTCCACGTTGACGATGGTCCCGGCCTCCGGGTGTACGTCAGCCTGCACCGCCAGCTCCACTTCGGCGCCCACCTCCACCTCGGCGAGCACGCTTCCGTTGGCTGACACGACGGCGATCGGTTGGATGCCGCGCCTCTCATGCACGGTCGGGGGCAGGGTGATTCGGCCGTCTTCGTAGCTGTACTCCGTGCTCAGCGGCTCGATGCCGTGCTCGACCCAGTCGACGAGGTCCTGCAGGTTTTGCTCGCCGCTCGCCCCACTGATGAACCGGGTCGACGAGGCCCGGTGCGGTTCGGGTGGGACCATCTCATGGGTGGCGTGCTCGGCGAATTCGTTCCAGCGGATGCGGAAGTTGGCGGCCGCCCCGGCGGGACCCTGGGCCTGCAACACGGCCCTGTGGTAGGCCGTGCCCCACGCCGGCCACACCGAAGAGTCGTGGGTGCTGTGTACCCACATGACCTTGCCCTCGTACTGTCCGGAGTAGCACACGCCCATGAAGGGCGACCACTCGGAGGTTGGGTGCTGGGGGTACACCGCGACCCCGTCGACACGTAGCGAATCGAACTGCGGTTCGTCGAGGAGATGGTGACGGGCGTAGTAGCAGTAGGCGAGGAAGCGCCGGTTGTCCACATGCACCTCGTCGCCCGGCTGAACTCCCTCGAAGCGCAGCACGTTGGCGTCGCCGGTCCCGTCGCAGGCGAATACGTCGCCGACCACCCCGGTTGCATAGAGTTGGCGGCCGGCGGCCTTGCCGCTGACGATCCGGAGGCCGGCGCCGAGGCGATGGCCGCCTTCGAGCCCGGCCACCTCGATGGCGAACGGCAGGTCGTCGGCGCCGGTGCCCATGATGGCGGACAGCACCCTCATGGTGTGGTGCTCCGGTCCCGCAAACTCGGGCCGCTCGTTCAGCTCCCGGGCCGAGATGGTGCGCACCACGGTGCCCCGGCTGTCTATGACGTCACCTGCGACAGCATCGGGCTGGTCATGGGCGACGTAGCCCGGCTCAGTCCAGAAGTCCTCGAAGTAGCTCGGGTCGTCCTCGTACAGGGCGTCCGCCAGGGACGACCACAGCCAGATCTGGCCCATCGGCTGGCTGATCATGAACTCGTTGCCTCGGGGGAAGCCTTGCCGGTAGAGGAGCGCCAGCTCTTCGCGCTGGTGGGTGGTCAGCCCCTCGAACGGGTCACCGCTGCCTCCCGGAGCCATACGATCGGCCAGCGCCACGATGGCGTTGTAGCCGAGAAGGCGCTGGACGTTGAAGAGCGTCCCGAAGCCCATCGTGCTGCTGGTCCGGATCCGCTGCGTGTTGCCCGGGGGCCCGATCTCGCCGCCACTGGCCGATGGCAGGCACCCGTCCCACACTCCGGGGGCGTTCTCGATGCACAGCGGCGAACGGCGGCCCCCCCCGCTGCCACCATATATATAGGAGTGATGGGGGGCCGAACCGTAAACCTGTGCGGCCACGTACTTGGAGAAGCGGGCCACCTCGGCACTGGCGCGGTGGCCGTACAGAGTCGGGTCGGCCCCCGCTCTCGGATCGTACTGGTCGCCGATGTGGCCCTGGTTGGACTCCACCAGGTAGCCCCCGAGCCGGGCCGTGGACTCGATGGTCTTGAACATCTCGCCCAGGTACCCGCCGCCGAAGGTGACGACGTGGCCGCCATTGCCGCCTTCGAGAGGCTGGAACATCCGGCCCGCGTAGTTCTCCTGGGGCGGGAAGTAGAAGGCGAAGCGGGTGGTCGTACGCTCGAAGCCTCCCTGGACGAAGCGGTGCGGGTAAGGCTCGGCCCGCTCCTCGTCTATCTCTATGAAAGGCGGACCGAAGAACGGGTCCGTGACCGCGTAGGAACTCGTCTCGATGGCCGAGGTGCCAGTCGTCACTGGGCGAAGCCCTCGTAGCGAAGGGCTCGCGCGTAGTCGCCCGGTCCGGCGCACTCCTCGACGTCGAGATAGACCTGGCGCAGGTCGGGGTCGGGGTCCTCCACGAGCCGGCACTGGCTGTCGAAGACCATGGTCGAGCGTCGGGCGAGGTCGTAGGCCGGCCAGGGTGAAAGGGCGCCGGTGCCGGGATCGCCGTCAGTGGCAAAACGGAGGAAGGATTCGTTGAGAATCTTCTCGAGCTCGTGGCGATCGGAGCGGCCGGCGTACATGTTCATGAACTGGGGGCCGTAACCACCGCCGTCGACGTTCTTCAGGAAGAAGTTGAACTCACCGCCGTGCGGTGCACCCCACAGGCCGTCGTACAGCGGCGTCTCGTAGTCGAATCGGTACAGGAAGGTCGGGGCGGTGGCCGTCTTGAGCCGCTGCTCGGCCATCCGGGTCCATCCCTGCAGGAATGTCCGGTGGTTGATGACGGCGAGGGCCAGCTGGGTTGGGGTGGGGTCGGGCCGGGCCCGCCTTTCGGCGGCGAGGACGGCGTCTACCTTCTCCCGCCCCACGTGGTTCTCGGCCAGGACCCGCAGCCCGGACTCGTCCAGCCGCCCGACCCAGGGCCGGCTGCAGTTGATCATGTTGAGCGTGTCCTTCGCATAGCCGAGCATGAGCGGCACGCCCGCGCTGCCTTCCGGTGAGCCGTCGTGGTAAGGGTCGCGGGGCAGGACGGTGCCGTCGGTCACGGGGTAGAACTGCCAGTACGACTGGAATGGGATGGGAGCGCTGAGGGCGTACGCCAGGTCGCCGGGGAAGGTGACCGCGTCGACCAGCTGATCTACGGGCAGGTCGTGCAGCTTGTGTAGCTCTCTAATGGTGATGCCCAGTCGGTCCAGGATCCTCTCGGCCAGCATCGTGGCGAAGAAGGGCGGAACGCCCCAGGCCATGAACCCCTCGGAGATCAGAGCCCGGTGGAACAGGCCGTCGGCGGCGGGCACGCCCGAGAGCAGGGCGATCTCCGAGCCACAACCCGAGCATCCGTACAGCATCACGCGGGAGGGGTCGCCGCCGAAAGACTCGATGTTGTCCTTGACCCACTGCAGCGCGAGCACCATGTCGAGGGTGCCGGCGTTGCCGGACTCCGCGTAGTCGGCACCGCCCAACTCGGCCAGGTACAGATGTCCGGCGATGCCGCCTCGGTGGCTGAA
>DATGAX010000276.1:0-2370 GCA_035312965.1 Acidimicrobiales bacterium | reverse complement strand
CGCGACACGTCGCGCCACGCCGGGTTGGCCGGCTGCGCCCGATCGACCGTGACCGGTGACATCGGCTCCATGCGGAGGCTCGTCGACGCGATCGACGAGGCCGGCGCGGCGCTGGGGTGGCGACCGGCCGACGAGCCGGTGGCCTAGTCGGCAAGGATCGGGGGACCATGGCGATTCGGCTGCGCCTGGAACAGTTGTCGGGCTGGACGGTCCGCCGGTCGCCGTATGTCTGGGCGCACTTCCCGCCCGGGTCGCTCCTCTCGGCCGACGATGCCGGCGAGCTGGCCCGGGCGTTTCCCACCGAGGGGCTCCGGCACACGGTCCGAACGGACGCGGACGGCGGTGACAAACGCTACGACAACTGGAACCTCGACGTCGTCACCCGCGACGGGAAGGTGGACTTCTCCACCCTGCCCGGCGCGTGGCGGGCGTTCGCCGAGGAGCTGCTCGACGGACGGTACCTGACCGGGATGCTGGGGCTTCTCCACGTCCCCGACCAGCGCGACATCCGGCTGGAGATGCGTTTGACGGAGTACCTCCCCGCCACGTGGATGGATCCCCACACCGACCGCCCCGACAAGGTGTTCGCCCACACGTTCTATTTCACCGACCAGTGGCACGACGGCGACGGCGGGGAACTGGCGATTCTGCGGTCCGGCTGCTCCGACGACGTCGCGGCCCTGGTCCCGCCCACGATCGGGTCCTCGGCCGCGTTCCGCCGCTCAGCCGGGTCCTGGCACATGGTCCGGCCCGTCGCGGCGCGCGCCGGGGTGCGTCGTCGGGCTCTGCTCGTCCACGGGTACCGGGCCGTCCTCGACGAGACCGGCCCGAGCACCACCACCCGGCCGTAGCCGGGCCCGCCACCGGGCGGCTTGGCGCGGCGAGGTCAACCGAATAACGACCAGATGCGGGTAGCGGGGCCCTGTCAGCAGCTCGGCGTACTCCTGCCGACGAGGCCCGTGCTGCGACCATGCGAACCGGACCGGATGGCTGGGGCGGCGCCAGTGCCGGAACTGTTCCTGGTTTCCGGCCCACAGTGGCGTGCGGAGCAGCGCCCGAAGGACGGACCGGCGGACGACCCGCCACATCACCACCCGCCGGGGAAAGTCGAGCCAGACCAGCGTGTCCGCCCGCCGCCAGACCAGGTCACGGCCGACTGGGCCGCCTCCGTCGGCTATCCAGCGCCCGTCGGCCGGAACGGCCGCGGCCAGGTCGCGGACGAAGGACGGGTTCTTCGTCCAGGCCGGCCCGTGGAGATGGGCGTCGACCTCGACGTAGGTCGACGCCAGGGCGGAGGCGACGGCCCGGGCGAGCGTGCTCTTGCCCGCTCCGGGGATGCCGACGACTGCGATCCGCTGACCGGGGGACGGGGGGTGGGCAGCGCCGCGCCCCGGTCGGGTCACGGGTACAGGAACGGATCCTGGCGCCGCGCCGCACGGAGGCGAGCGGCCAATCCGCTGGACGGACGAAGTTCGGTTTCGGAGCCCCGCCGCGGGCCGGTGGGACGCCGGGGGAACCCCGCCTTGCGATCGAAGACCAGGACCCGGCTCGTTCCGTCATACGCGGGCTCGTTCTCCGCCGGGCCGGCAGCGGCGCCGGGACGACCGGCGGAGACGATGTCCCGGCTGGCGCTGAAGTGGAACAGGTGGGCTGCCCACACCCGGTGACCTTCCGCGGACGGATGCTGGCCGTTCCATTGCGGGACCTCGGCCCGGAGCCGGTCCACCAGCGTTACCGCCGGCGGCCCGAAGCCGAAGTAGCGGTCCCGGTCGATGAGCTGCGCCGTCTGCACCGCCGCCGGGGCGGCGTGGAGGAGGTCCTCACCGATGCCGGACAGAGCGTCGAAGAACAGGTGCGGAATGCCCTGCATGTCGAGGAAGGACTGGAGCGTAACGACTTGCGTGACGAAGCGGCTGATCGACTCCGACTCGCTCCAGGCCGTCTCCCGGTAGGCCGCCGCCAGCCGGTCGAGTTCGGGGAGGGCATACCGGTGGTGCGGGACCAGCTGGCGGTAGGCGCCGGCCACGTAGAACTCCCGGCGCAGCGCGCTCGTCCAGCCGACGACGACGAACAGCCCCGCCGGCGCCGTGCCCAGGCCGAGCATCCGGGCGCACCATCCCACCGTGGTGCGGACCACGCGGTCGTTGGAACCGCTCGGGACGGCGTCGTTCACGACCCGGTCGGCGCCGAGGGCGCGGCCGAGCCACCCTGGCCATGCCTGCCGCCACCGCTGTCGGTCGTCGGTGCAACACCCCGTGACGGGATCGTCGACCAGCTCGGAGCCGTAGGTCATGGAACAGCCATTGGCGTAGAGGATCATCGAAGCATCTCTCGACCGGACCACGCGATCCGACGTACCCCTTCAGGCTA
>DATGAX010000275.1:0-5908 GCA_035312965.1 Acidimicrobiales bacterium | reverse complement strand
AGAGCCAGCCATAGGAAACAGTCGCCAGGCCCAGGGTGGTGACGACCAGCGTGAGGCCGCGGATGCGCAGGGCGGGCAGACCGGTGACCACCATGATGGCGGCGCCGAGGAGGCCGCACAGGAAGAGCAGCACCGGGATCGAGAGCCCGTGCGGCGACCATTTGGCGGTCAAATAGGCGCCCACTCCGACGAGGGCGAAGTGACCCAGGCTGATCTGCCCGGCCCAGCCCACCAGCATCGTGAGGGAAACGGCGATCAGCGCGTACACCAGCACGAGCGTCAGATCGAAGCGGCGGAAGTCGGGACGGAAGTACGGCAGCAGCGGGGCGATGAGCCCGAGGAAGAGCCCGAACAGGCTCAGCAGCAGCGTCTGCCGGCGCACGAACAGCCGGTGGGCCACCGCCTCGGGTACCACCATCGGCGGGCGCTCGGCGATCATCGGGCCGCGGGAGCTGAACGCGGCGGCGATCACCCGGCCCCGCATCAGCACGATGGCCAGGATCACGGCGAACACGACGAGGTCGGACTGGGTGCCGTTGTGGGACCAGTAGAGCGCCAGTTGCTCCACCAGACCCAGACCCAGGCCGGCAACGAGCGTCGCCGGTATCGAGACGAAGCCGCCGGCCGCGGCGGCACCCAGCGCCCGCAGCAGGAGGCCGGGACCGAGGATGGCGGCGTTGAAGCTGGGCTGGTTGGGCGCCTGCACGACCGCGGTGACGGCAGCGAGGGCCCCGGCCACGCCCCAGGTGACCATGCTCACCTTCGGGATGGAAACGCCCACGAGCCGGGCGGCGTCGGGGTTGGAGGCCGTGGCCCGGATCATGCGGCCCAAAGTGGTGTACTTGAGGAAGGCGGCGAGGGCCACGACCACGACCGGCACGAGGACGAGGACGAGCAGATCCTGGCCGCCCAGCACTACGCCCTCCACTTTTACATGACTGACGAACGGCAGCGGGTACCCGTGCAACGTCAGGCTCTGCGTGTTCGGTCCCAGGGCGGGGATGAACTCGAGGGCCGAGAGCACCTGCGCCACGCCCACCGTCACGAGGAGGAGGGTGACGGTGCTGTTGGAGCGGGCCCGCAGGGGACGAACGACGAACCGTTCCACCAGCAGGCCGGTGGCGATGCCGACCGCGATCGAGAAGGGGAGGGCGGCCCACCACGACCAGCCCCAGTCGAGGACCATCTTGGCCAGCAGCACGGCCGAGTAGGTGCCCATCTGGGCGTGGGCCAGGTTGATGAACCGGTTGGCCTTGTACACCAGGACCAGCCCCACGGCCAGGAAGCCTGTGGTGAGACCGCCGATGATCCCGAGGACGAGAGATGCCCCCATCAGAAGCTCGGGTGCTCGGTGCGATCCAGCACCCGCCAGCACGTGCACGAGGCGTGGAACTGGATGGTCCACCAGTAGTCGCCGCCGGTCAGCTTGATGGGCGTCGCCAGGCCGGGCGCTCCGTATATGGCGTCCGCCTCGGGATAGGCCATCGGGAAGTGGCCCACGCGACCGAGGCCCTGCACGAGACCGACCTTCGTGAGTCCCGGATCGCGGGCCGCGGCGGCGGCGAAGAGCCAGAAGATGTTGCAGGCGCCGCCGGCCAGGTAGCTCCCGGTCACGTCCGAGGAGGGGTTGCCGCCGTGGGCGAGGATGTTGATGCAGGCCTGGGTCGTCGGATCGGACATGCCTGGGGTCGTGTACTCACCGAACCGGGTGTCGGTGGTGGCGATGGTGCCGTCGAAGTTGTTCGGATCCGGACCGGTGGATCCGGTCGCGGTCACGAGCATCCCGTCGTAGTTGGCCACCAGGTACTTGGGCTTGTAGCTCTGGCCCTTGGCGAAGTTGGAGTACTCCTTGAGGGCGCCGCCGCCGGTGACCACGACGACATTGGTGACACCGTTGAGGTGGTCCTGGGCGGCGAACTGGCTCATGGTGTTGGGCGGCGGGAATCCGCCCGACGGGCAGGAGAACTCGTCCTTGACGATCCTGCCGGCCGGCACGCCGGCCTGTACCAGGTCGTTGTACACGGCCTGGTTGATCTCCGGCGAGCAGTCGTCCTCGAGGATCGAGAGCTTCTGGAAGCCCTGGGCGGCGGTGAAGAAGCCCCGGTCCTTCATGCCGAAGATGGCGTTCTTGTAGTCCACCGTCGGGTCGGCGGTGATGGACATCAGGTAGGGGTAGTACTGGCGGCCCTCCGACGGGGTGGGCGAGATGTTGGCCACCAGCGGGATGTGGTACTGGGCCAGGCAGTCGTTGGCCCCTTCGGGATAGGCGAACCCGCCCAGTACGGCGAAGACGTGGGCCTGCTCGATCTGCAGGCAGACGTTGTGGGTGCTGGTCGGGTCGATCGGGTTGGCGCTGTAGTAGTTGACGACCAGCTTGCGGCAGTCGATCCCACCATGGGCGTTGATGTAGTCGACCATGGACTGGGCGATCTGCTGCTGGATCTGGGGGGAGGGCTGCTCCACGGCCGAGTTCCCGATGGCTCCGGCCAGGTCGAGCAGGATGTCGGCCACCCTCACCTGGGTGCCGCTCACCCCGGTGTCCGTGGCGCCGGACGGGCCGCACGCCGCCGACCCGCCGCCTCCAGTAGTCCCGCCGCCCAGCTGGAAGGTGCTGCCGCCGCCAGGGAGGGTGGACGACGAGGAACCGCCCCCGACCGAGCCGGCCGGCCCGGAGGCGACCGACGCGCTGGCACTGCCGCTGACCGAGGCCACCGACCCCGTGGACGCCGTCCCCGTGGAGGTACCGGGCCGGGCCGCACCGCCCACCGGCGAGGCGGCCGGGCCGCCCGGGCCCCCGCCAGCCGCGCTGGGGCCGCTGCCGACCCCGCCGCTGGTGCCCACGGCCAGTGAGTTGCCCCCGGGGGTCCCGGTGGGGACCAGTGCCCAGCCCACCAGCGCCAGCACCACGACGAGCACGGCGGCCGCCAGCCCCTTCTCGGCCGGCGCGCTCCTGCGCATCCACCGGCGGAACTGCAGGTACTGGCTCACGCTTGCCTCCCCAGTCGGAACCGGCGCGACGAGGAGATGAGATCACGGCGTCCCGGCCCGGCCGGAACCCCCACGCAACCCCCCGGTGCGGCTATTGGGGAATTTATTCGCTAATGACCGCTCTGTACCCTTCTGGCCAGGCGAAGAGAAGGGCCGGGGTCAGGAATCCGACAGGTCGGCTCAGGATCCGAGCGACGATCCGAAGAAGTCCTCCATGGCCTTCCAGTGCCGGTCGGCGGCCGCCTCGTCGTAGCTGCCGTTGTCCGGGACCGCGAACCCGTGGCGGGCGGGATAGGTCTCGATCGTGTGCTCCACCCCGGCCTCGGTCAGCGCGGCGGCGAGCCGTTCCCTCTGCTCGTCAGGGAACGACCGGTCCTCGATCGATCCGGCCACGTACACCCGAGCCTTGATGTCGGCCGCCTTGTGATGGGGGCTGGCCGGCTCGTCCTCCTTGGCGATGTTCCCGCCGTGGAAGGACGCCGCGGCGGCGATTCGCTCACCCAGGCTTCCCGCCGCGATCAGCGACAGGCGACCGCCCATGCAGTAGCCGGTGGTGCCCACAGGTCCCGGCTTCTTCTCGGGAAGGGCGTCCAGGTAGTCGATCCACGATGCCGTGTCCCGGACGACCATCTCGGGGGTGTAGCCGAGCATCATGGCGAAGATCTTCTCGGCTGATTCCTTGTCCTCGAACGCGCTGCGCATGTCAACGGGTTCGTACGGACCGTTGCGGTAGTAGACGTCGGGCACCAGGACGACGTACCCGAGCCCGGAGAGGCGCTCGCCCATCTCGCGCATGGTGTCGCGCATGCCCCCCGCGTCGGGGAACATGATCACGGCCGGCCACGGCCCCTCGCCGTCCGGAATGCTCAGTGCCGCGGGGCAGGTCCCGTCGGCCGTCTCGATTTCGACGCTGCGCTGTGCCATGGCCGCACCATACAGGTAGTTTGCGCCGGGTCAGGCGCTCGTGGCCCGGGCCGGCCTTAGATGACGCAGACGCGGAGCGATTGTGACAAATCCCTAAAGTTCGGAGCCTCAGGCTGGCCGAGTCGCCGGATGAGCGGGATGATGGCCCGGTGACCCACGCGCCGGCCGCCACCGCCCGGATCCTGGTGATCGAGGACGATCCCACCGTCGCCGAGGTGGTGTCGCGCTACCTGTCGCGTGAAGGCTTCCATGTCGACGTCTCGGGCGACGGGATCGCCGGACTGCAGGCCGCCCTCGAGGCGCCGCCGGACCTGCTGGTGCTGGATCTGATGCTGCCCGGGATCTCCGGGTTGGAGGTGCTCCGCCGCCTGCGCCGGAGCGCGCCGGTGCCGGTGATCATGTTGACGGCCCGGTCCAGCGAGGCCGACAAGGTGAGCGGCCTCGAGTTCGGCGCCGACGACTACGTCGCCAAGCCCTTCTCCCCTCGCGAGCTCACCGCCCGGGTGAAGGCGGTGCTCCGGCGGGCCGCCGGGGCCGTCGAGGCACCGGCCGGCCAACGCTTCCTGATCGCCGGTCCCCTCGAACTGGACACCTCCACCCGTCAGGTCCGTCTCGGGGGCGACGCCGTCGAGCTCACCGTCAAGGAGTTCGACCTCCTGGCCCACCTGATGCGCAACCCGCACCGGGCGCTGAGCCGGGAGGAACTGCTCGAGAGCGTTTGGGGCTTCAGCTACGGCGACACATCGACGGTCACCGTGCATGTCAGCCGCCTCCGGGAGAAAGTGGAAGCGGATCCCGGGTGGCCCCGTTTCGTCAAGACGGTCCGCGGCGTGGGTTACAGGTTCGAGCCGTGAGGACCCGCCGGATCGTCAACCCCATCGGCGCCAAGTGGCCGGTGGCCATCTTCCTCACCGGGGTGCTGGCCGCCTATGTGGTGGGGCGGGGCATCGGGGTGGCGGCGAAGGACACCGCCCACGTCGTCATCGAATCGGTGGTGGGCGCGGCGGCGGCCGGGCTGCTGGCCGCCGGCCTGCTGCTCGTGCTGCGCCGGACCCGGCTGGCGGTACAGGCGTCGATCGCCGCCCTGGCTCCGGTGGCGGCCCTCGCCATCGGGGTGACGTGGGCCACGTCGAACATGTTCATCACCACCCACGATCTCAGGGTGCTCTGGGTGGTGCTGGTCGCGGCCGGGGCGGCCGGTATGGCCGTCTCCCTGGTCCTGGCCCGCCGGGTCAGCGAGGCCAGCCAGGCGGTCGGCGAGATGGCCCGGGCCCTGGGCGAGTCGGGACCCGATGCGGTCCCGGGGGGCGGCCCGGAGGTACGGGCACCCGGCGAGCTGGCCGCGCTGGCCGAGGCCCTGCGGGACACCTCGGCCCGCCTGGCCCGGGCGCAGTCGCGCGCCGCGGCCGAGGAGAGCACGCGGCGGGAGCTGGTGGCGTGGGTTTCCCATGACCTGCGCACTCCCCTGGCCGGCATCCGGGCCATGGTGGAAGCACTCGAGGACGGCGTGGTGACCGATCCGGCCGACGTGGCGCGCTACTACGCCACGATCCGGTTGGAGGCCGACCACCTGGCGGGCCTGGTCGACGACCTCTTCGAGCTGTCGCGGATCCGGTCCGGGTCGCTGGCCCTCGAGCTGGAGGTGGCCCCGGTGATGCTCGACGAGCTGCTGTCGGACGCCATGGCCGGGGCCACCGTGTCGGCCCGGGCCAAGGGGCTGGATCTGCGCTGCGAGGTCCAAGAGCCGGCGCCCGTCGTAGAGGTCGCCACCGCGGAGATGATCCGGGTGGTCCGCAATCTGCTGGACAACGCCATCCGCCACACCGAACCGGGCGGCCGGGTCACGCTCAGGGCGGCCACCGACGTGCCTCGAGGCGCGGTGACGGTGTCGGTCCTGGACGGCTGCGGCGGGATCCCGGACGGCGAGATAGAACGGGTCTTCGAGACCGGGTACCGCGGCGATCAGGCCCGGTCGCCCGGAGAGGGCAGGGGCGGC
>DATGAX010000274.1:0-5480 GCA_035312965.1 Acidimicrobiales bacterium | reverse complement strand
CGGGTGCAGCAGCAGCGGCGTGGCCACCCCCAGCGGGCAGACGGCACTGACCTTGATCCCCCGATCGCCGTAGGTCACCGCCAGCCACTCGGCCAGCGCCACCGCGCCGTGCTTGGTCACCGTGTACGGCGCGTCGCCCGGCGCGGTGAGCAGGCCGGCGGCGGACGCGACGTTGAGCAGGTAGCCGCTGCCCCGCTCCAGCATCGACGGCAGGACGGCCCGGGCGGCGTGCACGTGGGCCATGGCATGGACCCGCCATGCCGCTTCCCACATGTCGTCCTCCCCGAGCCCGGGGCCGGTGGCGATCCCGGCGTTGGAGCAGTAGATGTCGACTGGACCGAGCTTCGTTTCGACCTCGTCGACCAGGCGCCGAACGTCGCTGCGTTGCCCGACGTCGGCGCCTATGCCGAGGTGGGGCCCGGGTCCGGCCAGCGCCGCAGCAGCCGCCCCGGCCCGCTCCGCGTCGAGGTCGACGACCGCCACCCGGCTCCCCTCATCCGCCAGGCGGGCGGCCAGCGCCCCTCCGATGCCGCCGGCTCCTCCGGTTACGACGGCCGTGGCCCCCGAGAACGCGATGCTCATGCCGACACCCTAGGGCTCGCCCGGGCCCGCCAAGCGGGCCACCCGGTGCAGGGCGATGGCGGCCGCGGTGGCCACGTTGACCGAGTCGGCACCCGCCGCCATCGGGATCCGGACGGTCACGTCGGCCCGGGCCAGGGCGGCCGCACTGAGGCCGTCCCCTTCGGAACCGACCAGCAGGGCCAGCCTCTCTCCCCGGCCCACTGCGAGCTCGGCCACGTCCACGTCGCCGCCCGGTGACAGCGCGACCAACCGGAACCCCATCGACCGGAGGTGGTCGAGATCGGCCGGCCACCGGTCGCTCCGGGCGAACGGGACCCGCAGGACGGCACCGAGCGACACCCGCACCGCCCGGCGGTACAGCGGGTCCGCGGTGGCCGGGTCCACCACCACGGCGCCCACCCCGAAGGCGGCCGCGTTGCGGAACAGGGATCCCACGTTCTCGTGGTCGCTCACCCCCTCTACGACGAGCAGCAGCTCGGCCGACCGGGCCACCCCTTCTACCGGCGCCGGCGCCGGCCGCACCGCCAGCGCCAGCGCGCCCCGGTGCACGTGGTAGCCGACGATGTGGTCGAACACGTCCTGACCGGTCGTGTACACGGCGGCTCCCCCGGCGAGGGCATCGCCCACGAGGTCGGCCCGGGCCGCCGCCCGCCCGGCGGAGAGGAGCACGGACTGCAGCGGCCACCCGGCGTCGAGCAGGTGACGGATGGTGCGGGCGCCCTCGACGACGAACACGCCTTCCAAGCGGTCACCGGCGCGGGCCCGGTCCGAGTCGAACAGGTTGCGATAGCCGGCCGCCCGCACGTCTTCGGGTCCGGCCAGGACTACAGGCGCCGGGGGTGCGGCAGGTGCCGCCCCGTCGGCGCCACCGGGGACGGGTGGTACGGCCGGTGGCTCAGGAATCCGCGGTGGCCGGCCGGCTCGACGCGCCGCCCTCTACCACCGCCTTGAGCTCCCGCAGCGCGGTACCCATGATGCGGCCCTCCGCCCGGCGCTTCACGAAACCCGGCAGCGGAACCTTGAGGTCGACGACGAGGCGGTACACGATCTCCGTGCCCCCGTCGCCCGACGGGGTCAGCTGGTAAGAACCGTCCAGGCGCCGGGTGAGATCACCGGCCGTCTGCACCCACGAGAGCTCGCCGGGAGCGGCGCGATAGTCGTAGCGGAGCGTGTAGGACGTGCTGCGGCCGAACGCGGCGGCTCGGAACGTGACCAATGACGCCCGGCCCCCGTCGTCGCGCTCCTCGATGTGAACGGCCTTGATGTCGGCCGCCCATTCCGGGTAGCGCTCGAACGCGGTGAGCACCGCGTAGCAGTCGTCGGGGGCGCCGCGGATGATGGCCCGCTCGGCTACCTGTTCCTCCACTGGCCGGGAACCTCCTTGACAACGAATTCCCTTCGCGCACCGTAGTCGGAGGGACGTGCGGGCACCTAGCGCGCCATTTTCAGGATGTCCAGCGCGCCGGCCAGCCCGCCGGCCAGCCGCTCGTACGAGAACTGCTCGCACGCCCGCGCCCGGCCCGCCCGGCCCTGGCTCACCCTCAGCTCCGGGTCGGACAACAGCCGGTCCAGCGCGGCGGCGACCGCGTCGGGATCGTCCGGCTGCTCGACGACCAGACCGGTGACGCCGTCGGCCACCGCCTCCGCCGAGCCACCGCTGTCGCCCGCCACCACGGGCACCCCGGCCGCGGCCGCCTCGAGGAGCACGATGCCGAAGCCCTCCTGTTCGAGACCCCCCCACCGGGAACGGCAGCAGAGCGCGAACACGTCCACGCACGCGTAGAAGGCGGGCAGGTCGCGTTCGGGCACCCGACCGAGCAGCCGCACGGGAGCGCCGGTGCGCTCGATCAACCGCTGGAGGCGGTCCCGGTCCCGGCCGGCGCCGGCGATGACCACGGCCAGGTCAGGGTGGCGGCCGGCGGTTGCCAGTTGGGCGGCGGCCCGGATCAGCACATCCATCCCCTTCCGGGGCACCAGCCGGCTGACGCTTCCCACCAGCGGCCCGCCCACCGGCAACCCCAACCGGGCCCTGGCCTCGGACCGCTCCCCTGCCGCCAGGGGCTCGAACCGGGTGGTGTCCACACCGGGCGGTACCTGCACGACCGGAGGCAGCCGGCCGCCGGTCGCCCGGCGGGCCTCGGCTTCGGGATAGCCGCCGGCGGAGATCAGCAGGGAGGCGTGGCGCAGGACGCGAGACAGCAACGGCCGGCTGAGCGGCACCCGCCCCGGCACGGTCACCTCGGCCCCGTGCAGGACGGCGGCGTAAGGCAGGCCCAGCTCCGGGCCCACCAGGCCCAGAGGCACCGCGGGGTCGAGCACGACCGCCTCGGCCCCGAAGTCGGCGGCCATCCGGCGGATGCGCCTGGTCATCACCGGGCTGGGCAGCAGCACCGGCTCGGGGGTGCGCCGCACCTCGAAGGGCTGGGCCGCGTCGAAGTCCGCCGCCCCGGCGTGGGGGCTGGTCAGCACGGCGAACCGGTCCGGCGGCAACCGCCGCCACAGCTCCCACAGGTACGACTGGATCCCACCGACCTTGGGGGGGAAGTCGTTGGTGACGAGGAGGTGCCGGATCACGCCCCGGCCCGGGCCAGCTCGGCTGCCACCATCGGGTCGTCGTCGCCCGCCACCGCCCGCAGCAGATCGCGCCGGCGCAGCTGGACCGCGGCCCAGACGGCGTGGGCCCGCAGGAGCCCGTCCGGTTGGGCCAGGTAGGCGGACAGCACCGCTTCCACCCGGCGGTCGTCCCCCGCGCCGGTGTTGCCGAGCACGACGAGCGCATTGCGCCGGACGTAGCGGAGCTCCCGGCCCGGGATGTACCACCGCCCGACCAGCTCCTCGATCTCGCCGTCGCTTGCTTCGAGGATCTCGAGGACAGGCACGACGGCCTGGGCCCCCGCTTCCGGCGGGGGCGGCGTGGTCCGCCGCTGGAAGCGGCGGTTGACCGGGCAGCGCTCCTGGCATTCGTCGCAGCCGTACAGCCGGTCCCCGAGCGCCACCCGGAACTCGACCGGAAACGCCCCGGGCGCCTGCAGCAACCAGGCCAGGCAGCGCCGGGCGTCCAGGTGCCCCGGCGCGACGATGGCGGCCGTCGGGCAGTCCGCCATGCAGCGCCCGCACGTGCCGCACCCGTCGGGCACCGGCTCGGCCGGCGTCTCCGGGGCGATCGGCGCGTCGGTGAGCACCGACCCGAGTACGAACCAAGAACCCTCGTCCGGTATGAGCACGTTGGCGTTCTTGCCGTACCAGCCGATACCGGCCCGGACGGCGGCGGCCCGGTCGACGAGGGCGTTGTCGTCGGCCAGGACCACGGCCCTCCACCCTTCCTCCTTCAGCCGGCCGGCCACCTCGCCGAGGGCCCGCCGTAGCGGGGCGTAGTGATCGACCCAGGAGTAGCGGGCCACCCGGCCGGCCGGTCCCGCCCCCGAGCGGGGAGGGCGCCGCAGGTAGCTCCTCGCGCCCACGAACAGGGCCCGGGCCCCGGGCAGCGTCACCTGCGGGTCGGTCGAGCGGGCCGGTCGGCGGAATGTGAACTGCATGGTCGCCGACTCCCCCGACCGCTTCCGCGCCTCGATGGCTTGCAACGCCTCGGAAAAAGGAGCCGCCTCACAGATGCCCACCCGGTCCAGGCCGGCTCGCCGGCCGATGTGCCGGAGCTCTTCCGCCAGTTGGGCGCCGGCCGTCAATCCGGGCGACCGAAGCGGGCGCCCCCAAGGTCGGTCATGTCGGTGTGGAACGGTGTGACCAGGCCGGCCTGGGCGGTCCGGATGAGCGGCCGGGCCATCCGGTTGGCCTGCAACGGGCGGTCGGGTCGCCGCCCACCCCCGGCGCCGGGCGGGCGGCCGTTGGCGGCCGGCCCGTGGCCGTTGCCCAGCGTCCCGTTGGCGGGTGACCCGGCCACGGCGGGGCGGCGCGGAGGGGCGAACGTCCCGAGGGCCGGCGAGGGCGAGGCGGGCAGGACCGGGGTGGCCGGTCGCCGCGGCCCGCCGGCGTAGTGGGCGCCCGGTGGCCGGGGAGCCACGGCGGCGCCGGCCGTCGCCTTCCGGGCCGTGGCCGCCTTCCTGGTAGCCGGCGCCTTCCGGGTGGCCGGCGCCTTCCTGGTGGCCGGCGCCTTCTTGGTGGCCGGCGCCTTCCTGGTGGCCGCAGCCTTCTTGGTGGCCGGCGCCTTCCTGGTGGCCGCGGCCTTCTTGGCCACCACAGCCTTCCTGGCCACCGCGGCCTTCTTCGCCACCGAAGCCTTCTTCGCCACCGCGGCCTTCTTCGCCACCGCGGCCTTCGCGGCCGGAGCCGCCTTCTTCGCCACCCCAGCCTTCGCGGCCGGAGCCGCCTTCTTCGCCACCGAGGCCTTCTTCGCCACCGCGGCCTTCGCGGCCGGAGCCGCCTTGCGGGCCGCCGCCCGCCGGGGCGCCGTTGACCGCTTGGCCGCCGTGGCCCTGGTGGTCGCCGCCGCTTTCGGGGCGGCCGACTTCCTGGCCCGCACCGGCTTGGTGGCCGCCGCCTTGCGGCCCCGCGCCCTGGTCCCCACCGCCCTCCGCACCGTCGGGCGACGGGCCACCCGCCGCCGCGGCCGGGTGGGCGCCGCCACCACCGGGGCCTGGCCCGGCTCGACCGGTGTCGCCCGCCGGCCGGGGTCGACGTAGCCGAGTTCGGTGGCCAGGCGGTTGCGGGCCGTGAGGGCCCCGTTGGCCGTGTTGAGCAACCACTCCGCCGTCATGGCCCGGCCCCGGTTGCGGAAGCGGAACGTGATCAGCCAGTCCGTGTCGACCAGGTTGCGGGCTGACCAGGCCTGGGCCCATTCGTCCTCGGCCAGGGCCACCCCGCGCAGGGCCAGATTCCGCAGGACGGAAGGCTCGAGCGGGCGGTCGGGTCGCCGCCCACCCCCGGCGCCGGGCGGGCGGCCG
>DATGAX010000273.1:0-2171 GCA_035312965.1 Acidimicrobiales bacterium | reverse complement strand
CCATGGTGGCCTGGGGCACTCCCGTGCTGTGGGCCGCCTTGATGAGGGACTGGATACCCTTCATCGAGTCGGGAAGGAAGCTGGCTGGGTTGTTCATTCTCGCTGTCATGGCCCTCCTGACGCGCCCTGCCCCTGATGTGTGACCGGACTTCAGGGATCCGGCCCGGGGGAGGCGCTCCGGGCCCTGTCACATCCAGGCCCGTCGGCGCGTCAATGTGGCCGAATGGACCAGGACCTCGCCGCCCAGTTCGAGGCCAGCCGGCCGCGGCTTCAATCGGTGGCCTACCGGATGCTCGGGTCCCTCACCGAGGCAGAGGACGCCGTTCAGGAAACATGGATCCGGCTCAGCCGGTCGGACGCCGACGGCATCGACAACCTGGCCGGGTGGCTGACCACGGTCCTGTCCCGGGTCTGCCTGGGGGTTCTGCGGTCCCGCCGGACCCGGCCAGAGCAGCCGCTGGAGCCCGACGAGCCGGAGCCGGACGGCACCTCGCCAGAGGACGAGGCGGTTCTGGCCGACGCATTGGGCCCAGCCCTGCTCCTGGTGCTCGACACGCTGGGTCCCTCCGAGCGGCTCGCCTTCGTCCTGCACGACCTCTTCGCCGTGCCGTTCGAGGACGTCGCGCCGATCGTCGGGCGCTCCCCGGCGGCCGCCCGCCAGCTCGCCAGCCGGGCCCGGCGGCGGATACAGGGCAGCGACGAGGTGCGCTCGGCGAGCCGACGTCGCCAGCAGGAGGTCGTGGCCGCGTTCTTGGCCGCCTCCCGCAAAGGGGACTTCGAGGCGCTGGTCGCCCTGCTCGACCCCGACGCAGTGCTCCGGGCCGACCGCGCCGCCGTGGAGTCGGCCGCGGCCAACCGCGATCAGGGAGCGCCGCTATTGGCACCCGCGGTGCGGGGAGCCGAAGCCGTGGCGATGGCCCTGTCGGGGCGGGCCACCGCGGCCAAGCTGGCGCTCATCGACAGCACCCCCGGAGCGGTGTGGGCCCCGGGCGGGCGGCCTCGGGCCGTGTTCGCCTTCCACGTCGTCGGGAACACGATCGCCGAGATCGAGATCGTCACCGAACCCGCCGTCGTGGCGGCGCTGCGCGTTGAGATCCTCTGAGCTGCTTGCCGGCACTCGGCGTCGAAGCCCGTGAGAGCATCTTCTAACTGAGGAGGACTGATGAAGACGATGACATGCAAAGAGCTGGGTGGACCCTGTGACTTTCCTCACCGTGGAAGCACGGCTGACGACGTCATAAAGGCGCAGGACAAGCACTTGAAGGAAGTGGTCGCTGGGGGTGACCACACCCATGAAGACGCCCTCAAGGCGATGAAGGGCAGATGGAGACATCCCATTTCGGGGATGGGATGGTATAGGACGACCAAGCGTAGGTTTGCTGAGCTTCCGCAAGACTGATCCATTCGACGCCGGAGTCGGCGGCCGAGGCCATGGCCGCCATCACCCGGGCTCCTTTGCCCGTCCCGTTCAACCGGCGGCGGGACCAGCGGCTACTGGGCGCCGACGACGCTGAAGGCGTTGCTGACGAAGACGTGGTGCGGCCAGTTGACCCCGATCATGTGCACGTTGTAGGTGCCGCCGGTGAGCAGCACAACACGGTTGACGGTGCCTCCCGGGTAGGCGGCCAGGGCAACTGCCTTGGCCCTATCCGCCGCCGTTCCAGTGACGATCGTGCCTGACCCGGGAGCAAAGCCCGCCGGGATCTGACCGACCTGCTGGGAGAGGCCAGGTTGACCTTTTTGGAACGGGACAACCTTTCCCACCGCCGCGGTCGCGCTACCTGGCACGCGCTTGGTCGAGCCCGAGTTCGCGACTGCGTAGCCTCCCACTCCAAGCGTGATGGCCGTGACGCCGGCAGCGATCGACGCGCCAACCTTGCGCCTGCTCGGAAACCTCTGCTTGATGGCCATGATGGCTGACTCCCTTGCACTGTGTCTCGGTGTTTGATTCCAATGTGCGGTCAGGTCCTCACGGAGGCCTCTGATGGACCAAAGAGTTGCCTTGGACTCTCCAGCAGGCGCCGAGCCCATCGCCGAAGCTCACCGACACGAGGACGCGGCAAGCGTCGGCCGAGCGGGCTCCCGCGCCCACGGTGGCGGGAAGGGTGGATACTCAGGGGCATGGACCAGGCCACCGTGGCGCTGTACGAACGGCACGCCCCGGAGTGGTC
>DATGAX010000272.1:0-2052 GCA_035312965.1 Acidimicrobiales bacterium | reverse complement strand
AAGACGAGGACCTCCCGGACCTTGGGCGTGCGGTCCCGGACCTCCGCGATCAGGTCGGCGTACTCCCGGTCCACGTAGACCACGGAGGCGTCCGAGTTGTCGATCACGTACGCCGCCTCGTCCGGGGTGAGCCGGTAGTTGAGCGGCACCCCGACCGCCCCCACCTTGCGGATGGCGTGGGTGGCGACCACGAGGGGGCCCGAGTTCTGCCCGCACCAGCACACCTTCGTGGCCGTGTCGACACCCACCGAGCGCAAGAGATGACCGAGCTGGTTGGCCTGCCGGTCGAGCTGGGCGAAGGTCCATGTCCTCACCGTCTGTCCGGGCCGGTCGTCGATCAGCGCCGTCTTCTCCGGTTGGCGCTCGGCGTACATGCTCAGCAGATCCATGCGGTACCCATCCCCTCTTGGTCGGTTCGAAGGGGAATTTAGGGGACCTTTCGGTCGGCGAACTGTTCGCGGAGGGTCTTCTTGGAGAACTTCCCGACCGACGTCTTCGGGACCTCGGCGATGAACTCGATGGCCTCCGGGAGCCACCACTTGGCGACCCTCGGCTCCAGCCAGGCCCGGAGCGTGTCGGCGTCGAGGGTCTCGCCCGGCTTGAGCACCACGCAGGCCATCGGCCGCTCCATCCAGCGCTCCGAAGGGACGGCGATCACGGCGGCCTCCGCCACCGCGGGATGGCCCATGATCTCGTTCTCCAGGTCGACCGAGGAGATCCACTCGCCGCCCGACTTGATCAGGTCCTTGGTGCGGTCGACCAGCCGCACGTACCCGTCGGGCGAGACGATCCCGACGTCGCCCGTGCGCAACCACCCGTCGGCCGTGAACTGCGTGTCACCCCGGCTGTCGTTGTAGTACTGCCGGGCGATCCACGGCCCCCGGACCTGCACCTCGCCGCTGGTCTTGTCGTCCCAGGGCAGGCTCTCGTTGGTCTCGGGGTCGGCGATGCGCAGCTCCACCAGAGGCGACGGGAGGCCCACCGTGGTCCGGAGATCGGCGAGCTCGTCGTCGGTCCCGCCGGCCCTCTCCCGGCGGACGATGCAGACGGTGGCCAGTGGGCTGGTCTCGGTCATGCCCCACGCCTGCGTGATGGGCAGCCCGACGTCGGTCCGGTAGGCCTCCGACAGGGCCCGGGGTACGGCCGAGCCCCCGCACACGATGGTGCGCAGCTTGTGGGGCTGACCGGCGAGCAGGGGCCGGGCCCCCATCCAGATCGTCGGCACGCCGGCGGCGAACGTCACCCCTTCCTCGAGGATCAGCTTGGCGACGGCCTGGGGAGACAGATCGGCGCCCGGGAACACCAGCTCGGCGCCACCCAGCACCGCGGCCTGGCACAGGCCCCAGGCGTTGGCGTGGAACATCGGCACCACCGGCAGGCAGACGTCGGCCTCCCGCAGATCGAGGACGTCACCGAGCAGAGACGCCATCGAATGCAGGACGACCGAACGGTGGGAGTAGATCACGCCCTTGGGATCGCCGGTGGTGCCGCTCGTGTAACACATCGAAGCCGCCTGGTTCTCATCGGTGACCACGCCGAACGAGTGCGAGGAAGCGGCCGCCAGCAGCTCCTCGTAGTCGACGATGCGGGGGTCGTCCGGCAGCTCCGGCACGTCGGCCTTCCCCAACGTGTCGTCCATGACCACGACGTGGCGGACCGTCTTGCACTGGTCGATGAGCGGCCAGAGCAGGGGGATCAGGCTGCGGTCGGCGAAGATCACCTCGTCCTCGGCGTGGTTGACGATGTAGGTGATCTGGTCGGCGAACAGCCGGATGTTGAGCGTGTGCAGCACGCGGCCTGTGCAGGGCGGGGCGAAGTAGAGCTCGAGGTGGCGGGCCGTGTTCCAGGCGAAGGTCGCCACCCGGCCGTCGGCACTGACGCCGAGGTCGTCGAGGACGCCCCCCAGGCGCCGGGTCCGCGCCGCCCACGCCCCGAGGGTGGTCCGCTCCACCCCGGCCGGAGTGGCGGTCATGAGGCGCCGGGTGGGCCACTGCTGCTCCGCCCGGTTGAAAATGACGTCGAGCGCCAGCGGTACGTCCTGCATCAGACCCT
>DATGAX010000271.1:0-9511 GCA_035312965.1 Acidimicrobiales bacterium | reverse complement strand
CACAACCGTCGTGCGCTCCCAAGGCGTGGATCCACTGCCCGCTGACATCGACTCGTTCGTAACCATCACTACATGGGCGGAGCCCTGTTTCGAGTTCGCCCACTTCACCAGCAGCGAACTGGCCGACGCGCTCCTTGAAACGCACCCGAGCTGCGGAGGGTTGGACCACTCACAACTTGTCGGCGCCCTCGACACCCACCGCTCGGCGGCCCAGGACATCAAAGCAGCATGGAACCGATGGCGGCCGCGGGTGAGCAAAACGGAACTCGCCAAGAACTTATGGCCAACCCTCCAGCGCAAGCTCGACAGCGCCGCAGCCGACGAAACACAGCCGGTACCGCCCGTTGCCGAGGCTCTCCTGGTGGCGTATCGAGAAGCCGGGAGGCGACCTCCCGGGCACTACGTGATCCGAGGGTCGGCACTCACCTTCGAAGAGGAGACGGCGAGTGAACAGGACCACGTTCCCCCCGGGGCCTCCGGATAATGGTCCGTATCGGGCGAAGGATCGCATCGGAACGGTGAAAGAGCCGTTAGGGCCCGCGTGCATGCAATTTAGGGGTCGGGTTCTCGCCGAAGGCGTGGCTCGGCGTAGCTGCCCGAGGAGGGGGCGGCCGAGTGGATTCGCTGGTTCGGCTTCGAAGACGCGAAGCGATCAACGTCGGTTCTGACGACTGACGTCGTTCGTGAAGACTATTGGTGTCCGAATCGGGTCGAGTTGGAGTGGGCTGTCAGTCCTGGCAGGAGGATGGCGACGAGTCCGGCGCTGTGAGCGTTGATCCACGCCGGGTCCGCTGGGTTGCGGCCGGTGAGAAGGCGCACTTCGGGGGCGTTGACGTACGGCAGCGATGCCGCCCCGATGAGCACGTAGTAGAGGATCTCGGGGTCGATGGGTGCGGCCACACCGGCGTCGCGAAGTGTCTGCCAGGCCCGGCCGATGCCATCGAAGAACGGCTTGACGTGGGTCTCGGTCATCCAGGCCAGCCGGTCGCTGGCTGCTGTGCCCTCGTGGACCATGATCTGGTTGAGTTCGGGGTGCTCGGCGGCGAATCTCACGAATCGGCGTATCCCCTCGGCAAACCCGGTTGCGACTTGCGGCACGTCGAGCCCGGTGAGATCGGTGGGGATTACATCGCTCAATGCCTGGCCCAAGAGGCCGAACAGGTAGTCCACCGCGGCGGTCCATAGGGCCGCCTTGGATTCGAAGTGGTAGTTGATCTGTGGCTGGTGGGCTTCGACCCGGGCGGCGATGGCGCGTGTCGAGGCGCCGTCGAAGCCTTTGGCCCCGAACTCGAGCAGGGCCGACTGCAGCAGGGCCTCCCGGATATCTGTACGTAACCGGCGGGGCCGGACCTTGCCGGTTGTCGGGGTCTTGCCTGGCATAGCTCCGCAGTGTAGCGTTATTATCGATCGATAACAACTACGGAGAGGTGATCGCTTGTGAGCGCCACTGGGATTAGCAACCAAGACCGAGACGGTGCTGCGGTGCGTCTTTTGCCGCTGTCGAAGGATCCGTTCCAGGCGCCGACGGATCGAGACATGCTGCCGTCCGAGCGGCGGCTGTTCGTTCGCACCCACCGGACATGCGTATTCGGTTACGGCCGCCGGTCGGACGGTCCGGCCATGTCGGTCGTGTACTACGTCCCGGCGGAGAACGGCGATCTGTTGGTCGCCACCATGGGCGGCCGGGCCAAGGCCAAAGCGGTTGCCCGCAACGGCAAGGTGAGCCTCTGCGTTCTCGACGAGACGTGGCCGTTCGCCTACCTGCAGGTCTATTGCGACGCGGTGATCGACGATGACGGCGAGACTTTGGTCGACGTCATGATGGCGGTGGCGGAACGTATGTCAGGTGAGCCGTTGGGTCCGGAGGTGCGTCCGATGGTCAAGGCGATGGGAGAAGAGGAAGGCCGGGTGCTGGTGCGTTGCCGGCCGTATGAGACGTTCGTGACGCCCCCACGGCACCTGCATCGCAACGACCAGGAGGAGCCGTTGACGCACTGGGTGTCGGCCTCGATGCCCTGGGATGCTCCCGACACGGCGGACCAGGCGTGACCTTCCGCTTTGCCAATGTCGACGGTCGGGCCGCGCTGATCGATTCCGGCGGCCGATGGTTCGATGCGTTCCGTATCAGCGGGGGAGTCCTGAGCGCCGACCCGATGCAAGCGTGGCGGCAACTCGACGAACTGCACTTGGCCGCCGGCGCTGTCGCGGACGCCGCCCCGGACGGGAACGTCGCTGAGGCTGTCGTCGGTCCGCCGATCCCGTCACCGCGCAGCGTGTTCGCTGTCGGCCTCAACTATCGGTCTCACGCCGACGAGGCCGACATGGAGATACCGAAGGTACCGCTCATCTTCACCAAGTTCCCGAGCTGTCTGGCCGGCCCGACAGACCCGGTGATCCTGGGGGGAAACGCCGACGACTACGAAGCCGAGCTGGTCGTGGTGATCGGCCGCGGCGGACGGCACATCCGGCCCGAGGACGCCTGGGGCCACGTCGGTGGGCTAACTGTCGGCCAGGACATCTCCGACCGGGCCCTGCAGTTCGCGGCCGAGCCCGCCCACTTCGACCTGGGCAAATCCCGCGACACCTACGGACCGATCGGCCCCGTCGTCGTCTCGACCGACTCCTTCGCCGACCCCGGTGACCTTCTGATCACCTGCGACGTCAACGGTGAGCGACGCCAAGCGGACCGCACCTCGAATCTGATCTTCGACATACCGACGTTGATCAGCTACCTCTCCGCCATCCTGACCCTCAGCCCCGGAGACCTCATTTTCACCGGCACCCCTGAAGGCGTCGGCGCGGCCAGTCTCCGGTTCCTGGCCGACGGCGACGTGATCACCACCACCATCGAAGGTATCGGCACACTCACCAACCGGTGCCGACAACCCGGCGGGCCGAACCCAACTAGCTCAGGAGGAATGTAATGGGCTTGCACCGACTGGCATCGATCACCATCGGCGTCCCCAACGTCGAAGACACATGTCGGTACTACGCCGAGTTCGGGCTCGCCCGCGACGCCGACCGCTTCTCGACCACCGACGGCGGCGAGCAACTGCGCATCGTCGCCAGTCCCAGCCGCCGGCTCGTCGAGATGGTCGTCGGAGCCGACGACCCCGACGACTTGGACCGGGTGACCGCCAGGCTGGCCACATTCGGAGTCACCGCGGCGCGCGACGCCGTCCGCGTCAGCGCGGTTGAAGCCAATAGCGGCGTCCGGGTGGTGGTCCACCTCACCCCCCGGATCTCACAGACTCCAGCTTCGAGAGCGGCATGCAACGGGCCGGGCCGGCCTGAACGAGTCAACGATCGCGCCCCGGGCATCCGGCGCGAGGGACCGGTCCGCCCCCGCAAGCTCGGTCATGTCGTCGTCGGCACGCCCGAACCCGAAGCGGTGCAGCGCTTCTTCGTCCACGGCGTCGGCTTCAAGATCAGCGACGAGGTTCCAGGCGTCGCCGCCTTCCTGCGCTGCTCGACCGACCATCACAACCTGCTCATCCAGCCCTCCCCGGTGGCGTTCCTGCACCACACCTCTTGGCAGGTCGACGACGTCGACGAAGTCGGCCGCGGCGCCATGCGGATGCTCGGAGGCCACCCCGAACGTCACACCTGGGGTTTGGGCCGGCATTTCATCGGCTCCAACTTCTTCTGGTACCTCCGGGACCCGGCCGGCAACTTCTCCGAGTACTACTCCGACATGGACATCGTCACCGACGACCAAACCTGGACGCCCGGTACGTGGGAACCTTCGCTGCAGACCCTGTACGCGTGGGGACCCGACGTGCCAGCGTCCATGCTGGCACCCGACGACCTGGCCGAGCTGATGGCAGTCTCGCATCGACCCTGACCTCACCTGGCTGATGACCCAGATGAGATGGGGAGCTCCTGACTCCTGGTCACCGGCGACCAGGCGTGACCGGCGACGCGGTGGCGCCGCTTCCCGCTGGTTGCTGCCAAGGGTGGTCGTTCCGGTTGAGGGCGGCGGTGGCTGCGACGACTGCCAGTAGCACGGCTGTGGTGGCGCCGAGGCCGGCCGCGGCTGAGACGTCGAGGACCAGAACGGCGCCGGCGATCGCGCCGGCGAGCATGGTGGTGACGGCGAGCAGGCGGCGGAGGCCGGTGGGGTTCAGTCCGTGTCGGGCGTCGGCAACCAGGCCGGTGAGCGTGAGGGTGAGCACTGTTGTGGTCAGGTCGGGTACGGCGAGGGCGCGAACGACTGCGTTCTGGGTGCCGAGGGCGACGGCGAGCACGGCAGCGGCGGCGTCTTGCACGCCGCCGGGCAGCGGGGTTGGGGCGGCAGCGACGAGTATCAGACCGGCGGTCACACAAAGCAGTTCGATGGCGGTGCCCGCGAGGAGGAGGTGTCCGCGATGTTTGTCGAGGCGGGGCGCGAGACGGCCGGCGAGGGCGGCGCCGGCGAGGAAACCGGCGAGGGCGCTGAGTGACGCGGCGAGCGAGAAGCCCGGTGCGCCGGCTAGGGCGAAGCCGACGAACACGACGTTGCCGGTCATGTTGGCCACGAACACGCGGCCCAGGCTGAGGATGCTGACGGCGTCTACCAGGCCGGTAATGAGGGTCAAGGCGAGCAACAGGGCGGGGAGCGGCCCATGCCGGTCGTCATTGACGACCAGCCGCAGCGCCGCTCTGACCGCCGACGACATGCCGGCCTGGCGGTGGGTTGGCCGGGTGACGGTCATCGCCGGCTCCGCTGAGCGATACCGGTCTCGGCGCTGAGCATCCACGCCTGCTTCTCGAGCTGGTCAATGACGTCGCTGAAGAGGTCGGACGATAGACGGTCAGCCTTGATTCGGTCTTGGATGTTGCGGACTTTGATGGAGGTGTCACGCACGTGGGCGACCAGGTCCACCGTTTCTGAGATGGCCGCCGGGGTCGAGGGCAACGGTGTCAGCTGGGCGGTTGCCGCCCTGGTCGGCGCTCGATTGTCGGGGATGGCGCCGAAGGCCCGCATGCGTTCAGCGATGGCGTCGCTGAAGTCGCGGGCGAGGGTGACTGTGTCGTCGAGTTGGAGGCGTAGATGCGGGAAGTCGTAGCCCACCAGGTTCCAGTGGGCCTGCTTGGCCTGGACACGCAGCGCGGCCAGGTCGGATAGAAGGTCTTGCAGGGCGGCCGCTAGAGGTCCGCTTTCTACGACCCCCGGGCTCGTCGCCTCGTTGATTTCTTCGGTCAGGGCGCTCATCGGCTGGCTTTCTCTCCTGGTACGAGGGTTGGTCGGTCGGGCGATCTGCGACTTGGGTGCAGTGCCGGATCGAGCGGGTGCCGCGGTGATGATTTGGGGCGCCGACATGTTGGGATCGACGGGCGGCCGGTTGGCTGGTCCGCCATCGTCGCTTTGGTCGGTTGCATCGTTCTGGATACGGCAATCGCGGCTACGAACGCGGCTATGGCGAGGACGGCGAGCGAGACGGCGTCCCGCTGTGTTGAGGCGGTTGAGCCGGTGGAATCGGCGGCGATGACGGCGGCGACGACGGCCACTCCGATTGCCGCGCCGACTTGGCGGCTCATGTTTATCAACCCGCCGGCGATGCCCTGCTGGTCGTCCGGTAGGGCTTGGGTGGCGGCGACGGTGCTTCCGAATCCGGCGGTCGCGGTGCCGTAGCCGGCGAGCATGAAGCCGGCGGCCAAAAGGATGTACTGGTGGGAGCCGAGGGACATGGCGAGGAGCGACAGGCCCAGCCCGGCGGAGACGGCCGATGCGACCAGGAAGGTCTTGAGGCCGACGCGTCTCAATAGGTCTGCACCGCGGCGGGCGCCGAGGAAGCCGATCACGCCTTGGGGAGCCATGGCCAGTCCGGTCATGAGCGGGGTGTAGTGCAGGTCGAGTTGGAGGTATAGCGGCATGGTGAGCAGCTCCCCGGCCACCCAGCCGCCGGCCAGTAACTGCAGGAGGTTTCCGGCGCGAAGCGCCGGGTGGCGGAGCACCCCGAACGGTAGGAGCGGGGCCGGATGGCGCTGTTCGGCGATGATGAAAGTGGTCCCGAGGGTGAACGACACGGCCAGCGCGACCAGGGTGGACGCGGCGAGCCAGCCGGTAGCTGGGCCCTGGGACAGGCCGTATACGAACGCGGCGATCGATCCTGTGATGAGCATCGCGCCGGCCATATCGAGGTGTGGTCGAGTGTCTGGTGTTCGGTCGCGGGCGATGAGCAGGGGTGCCAGCCCGGCGGCGGCTAGTCCGACCGGAACGTTGACCCACAGCACGGACCGCCAGTCGAAATACTGGACCAGCACCCCGCCCAGCACCAGGCCGGCGACGAAGCCGACGGCGGCGGTCGCACCGTAGATGCCGAGCGCACGGTTGCGGGCCTCACCTTTTGGGCTGCCTGTGGTGATGAGGGACAAGGCGGCGGGAGCCACCACCGCCGCCCCCATCCCCTGCACGGCGCGGGCAACGATCAGCATTTGGATGCTGGTCGCCGCGCCTCCGGCCAACGACGCCAGCGAGAAGACCCCCAGGCCGGCGATGAACATTCGCCGCCGGCCCAACACGTCGCCGAGTCGCCCGCCCACGATGAGCATGCCGCCGAAGGTGATGGCGTAGGCGGTGATCACCCACTGGACGTCGGCGGCGCCAGCGTGAAGCTCACGTTCGATGGAGGCAAGGGCAACGTTGACGATGCTGAAGTCCAAGACCACCATGAACGACGCGACCAGGATCAATCCCATCCGGGCCGGGCGGCCGCTCCCCTCGGGCCGTCCGGTGGTGATGTCGGCGCTGTGCATCGCTGTCGCGTCCCCTCAGGCCGCGGTGGCCGGTTGCGGCGCTGGCCGGGATGGGCTTTCGAGCTCCTCGAGGGTGCGCCCCTTGGTCTCGGGCACGAACCTGGCAGCAAAGCCGACACCTAACAGGCCGAATACGGCGTACAGCCAGAAGGCGCCGGCGTGGCCGACAGCCTGGATCAGCAGAAGGAAAGTGAGTCCGACAGCGAAGTTGGCGATCCAGTTGGTGGCGCTGGCCATGCTCATCGCCTCCCCGCGTGCCTGCAGCGGGTAGATCTCGGCGATGAGCAGCCAGAACACCGGTCCTAGCCCAATGGCGAACGAGGCGACGTAGGCGACGAGGCAGACAACCGTGACCCATTGCAGCGCGCCCGACAGTGACGAAAGTTCGAAGGCCAGTCCAAGAACCGCCAGGCTGGCGGCCATGCCTGTCAGGCTGGCGATGAGCAGAGGCCGGCGGCCGATTCGGTCGATCAAGACCATGGAGACGATCGTCATGACGACGTTGATGCTGCCGATGAGCACGCTGCTGAGGATGGACGACGAGTTGGTGATCCCGGTGGAGCTGAGGATGGTGGGGGCGTAGTAGATGACCGTGTTGATCCCGGTGATCTGCTGCAAGACGGCGAGGCCCATGCCGACGAAGAGCACCTTTCGCAGGCTGGGGCGCAGCAGGTAGCGGAACCCGGGCCGGGGGGATTCGCCCCGGGCGACCTGTTCGATCTCGTGTTCGAGGCTCTCCTCCTCGTGGACCCGGCTGAGAACGGCCCGCGCTTCGGCGAAGCGGCCGGTCTTGACCAGATGTTTGGGGCTTTCGGGCAGGAAGAGGGTTCCGACACCCAGCACAGCGGCGGGCACGATGCCGATCCCGAACATCCATCGCCAAGACCCGCTGCCTGAAAAGGCGTAGTCGACCAGGTAGGCGACGACGATGCCGATGGTGAGCATGAGCTGGTTCACCGAGACCAGGCGACCCCGGGCTCGGGCGGGGGCGATCTCGGAGATATACAGCGGCACCGTGTTCGAAGCGGCGCCGACGCCGACGCCGACGATGAAGCGACCGGCGATCAGGATCCATACGGAGGGGGCGAGCAGGATCACTACGATCCCGACGATGAATAGTCCCGCGACCGCCACCGCGGTCCGCTTGCGGCCGAAGCGGTCGGCGCTCCAACCCCCGCCCAGCGCTCCGACGGCAGCGCCGAGCAGCAGCCCGCTCACCACAGCGCCCTGGTAGAAGGCGGACAGGCCCCCGAACTGGCCCTTTATGAACAGCAGAGCGCCGGAGATGACGCCGGTGTCGTAACCGAACAGGAAGCCTCCGACGGCGGCGATGGCGGTGACGCCGATCAGATAAGGGCTCCAGGTGAGTGCCTCCGATGTGGAGTGGCGGTCCAGGGTGTTCGTGGTCATGACCGACTCGCCTTCGGAGTGGCGTCCTGACCGAGGATGGTGGCGATGACGGCCGAGATGTCGTGGTCGCCCAATCCGCGGTTGACGGCGGCGTCGAGCCATTGGCCGGCGGCACCGGTTTCGGGCAGCTCCAGCCCGGCGGCCGCGGCGACCTGTAGCGCCAGTCCCAGGTCCTTGGCTGCCAGTTCGAGCTTGAAACTGGGCGGATAGTGGGAGGCTTCGACGTTGGCCCGCTTGGCGTTGACGACTCCTGCGATCGGTGATTCAGCCAGGGCGTCGATGACTGAGCTGGCCTCGAGCCCCAGGGCGCGGCCCAGGGCGAGGGCCTCGCCGAAGGCGACAATCGCTGCGCCGAGCGCCAGGTTGACGACCAGCTTCATCGCCGCCCCGGCTCCCGGTGGTCCGACGTGGTGGACGGTGCCGAGCGGGGCGAGAAGGGTCCGGACGGGTTCGATGAGTTGGTCTTCGGCGCCGACGAAGATTTGCAGATGGCCCGTCGTGGCTTCGGGGACGCTACCCCTGACTGGTGCGTCGACTGTTTCTACGCCGGCGGGGAGGCGCGTCGCGGCGGAGCGGAACTCGTTCGGACCCACGGTCGACATGTCGATCCAGACCTGCCCGGCGGACAGGGCTGGGGCTGCGCCCTCGGCGTCGAACAGGACTGCTTCGAGGGCGTGGGGGTTGGCGACCATGGTGATGACGAACTCGGCGCCGGCGACCGCGTCGGCCGGGTTGGCGGCGATCGCGGCGGCCGTGTGCGCGAACGGCTCGGTGCGCTGTGTGGTCCTGTTCCATACGGTTACGTCGTGGCCGGCGTCGATGAGCCGGCCGGCGATGGGCGAGCCCATCATTCCGAGACCGAGGAATGCGATTTTCGACATATTGGACACCTCCTGGGTGCGGTTCGTGAGATTGGGTTGAGACAGACCGGGGGGCTGGGAACGGAGCGGTCGTTTGGGTCACACGCCTTCGGGGGATGGCCCGGCGACGCGCACGGCGCCGGAGAGGATGTGTTCGATCTCCGCCATGTCCGAGGAGGTGAGGGCGATGGGAGCGGCCGGAACGAGACCTTCGAGCTGGACGGGGCGGCGGGCTCCGACGATGGCGACGTGCACTTCGAGGTGGGTGATGGTCCAAGCCACCGCCAGTTGGGGCAGCGGGATTTCCCGGGTCCGGGCGAAGTCTTTGAGCTGCTCTACTACCTGAAGGTTGCGGGCGAAGTTGTCGCCGGTGAAGTCTCGGCTGTGGCTGCGCCAGTCGTCTGGCGGGAAGGTGGTCTCGGGGGTCATGGAGCCGGCGAGCAGCCCGTGGCCGAGCGGGCCGTAGACGAGGACTCCGATGTCGTGCTTGGCGGTGTAGGGCA
>DATGAX010000270.1:0-10541 GCA_035312965.1 Acidimicrobiales bacterium | reverse complement strand
TGACCACGGTCGAAAGCGGGATGGTCACCGGTGAACACCTCTCGAACGCGCTCGTTCATCGGTGACCGCCACGAGTCGGCGCGTTTGTCACCGGTGACCAAGTGGAGAACCTGCCGAACGATCGGTCCGCGGTCAGGGTTCTGGTCAGGGTCGACCTTCATCGTCGAAAGCATGCGAGGTCATGCCAACTCGACCGACCACGCCGCCGTCATCGCCCAGCCACCGGCAGTCGATCTCGTCCCCGAGGACGACCTCGCGCTCACGCCGGACGCAGCGACCGTGCTCGCCCGCATCGTTCGCGCTCGAGTACGGAGCGAGTCGTCCACGATGTCGTGTCACACCGACGCGGCACACTCGATGCCATGACGAAGCTCTTCGCCGCCTACCTCCGCACGAGCACCGAGGACAACCAGGCGCCCGAGGATTCGCGGCGATGGCAGCTTCGGGATCGTCGACCAGCTCATCGCGCCCGTCGGAGGCCAGATCGTGGCCGTGTACCACGACATCGACGGCCGGCTCCCCGCTCCAGGCGTGTAAGGGTTGCGCACTGCATCCACGCCGCACCTGTTATACCGAGTTCTGCTCGGTTTGGTCGATATGGCTAAACCCCGGTAAACCGGGTCCTGGACTGCACGGCCGGAATCGATGTCCGGCCCGACCGCTGCCCGTCCCTACCTTGGAGAGACCCTGCCCCCCGCCAGCGGGCCCGGCTCGAAAGGGCCCGTCGGGTTAGGTGACTTCGAGGGTGGCCGTTTGGCGCAGGCCGCGGAGAAGCCTCCAGCCGAACACCGCGCCTATAGCCAGCAACCCAGGCGCCGTGCCCAGACCCTGGCCGGCCCCGGTCCCGGATGCCACGATGACCTGGTCAATACCGAGGCCAGCCAGCCAAACCCCCGTCCCGGCAAAAGCGACGAAGGCAACCGCGTCGACAGGAGGGCGAGGCAGGTAGGAGACCAGCCCCCGGGTCGACCACCGACGCCTCAGGCGGCGGTAGAGGACAAGGGCGGCGACCCCGAGGATGCCGAGAATGGCCCGGTAGGCCACCACCTCGAAGGACCAGTCCGCCAGGGCGGCCTGATAGCAGCTGTGGGTCGAGTGGTTCTGCGACAGCCAGCGAGCACAGTCTGACGGCGCCAGGTAGGTGTGATGGGTGATGTTGACGATGAACGTCGATCCCGCCACTGAACCCATGACGGCTGTGACCACCGCGCTCACCCCCATGGCCAGTCCGCCCAGCCCACCCAGCAGTAAGGCGGTGGCCACCAGCGGCCGCCACAACATCGAGACGGGCACTAGATTGCTGGCGGCATCGGCACGGGCCAGCGCCTCGGCCGAGCCGAAACGAGCCACCGCTGCCCTCTCGGCCTCGACCGGATCCTGCCCTTCGTCGCGCGCCCGTCTCGCCAGGTCGTACAGGTGAGCCTCGGCCTCGGCCAGCAGGTGGCGGGTGGCCCGGAGCGGCGCGCCGCGAGATGCCAGCAGCAGCTGATCCAGGAACTCCTCGATCGGACCGACCGGCCCCGCCTCGTCGCTCACGCCGGTCTCGTGACTGGGGGGAGGGCACCGTCGAGGACGGCGTTCACCGCCGATGAGAAGCGAGCCCACCGCCTCGTCGCTTCGCCGAGTGCTGCCAGTCCGGTCGGGCTCAACCGGTAGAGACGCCGGCGGCGGCCACCGACCATCTCCCACGTGCTCTGCAGGAGGCCTGAGTTCTCGAGCCGGTGCAGCGCCGGGTAAACGGTGCCCTCTGGCAGGTCGAACTCCCCCAAGGACCGCTCCCGCAGAACGCTCACGACTGCATAGCCGTGCTGGGGACCCCCGCGCAGGATGCCGAGCAGCATCAGTTCGAGCTGGCCCTTGGCTCGGTCGGCACTCATACCTAGGCAGGCTAGGTGTAGAGCCCAGACTTGTCAACGATGCCCGCAGTCAGGGGTACCCGGTCGGTTCCTTCATGTCCCGGCCGGGTCGCATCCAGGCTGAGCCGGCTTGCCTTTCACCGTTCCGGGAGCCATCGGTACCTCATTCGGCGGCGGCCTGGAGCCCATTGATGATGGTGTCCACGACGGCCTCGGCCTCGCCCCGCGCCGCAGAGGGGTCCGAAGCGCGAGCGACGTAGAGGGCGGCCCCGTAGAGGCCGCCGAGAGCCACGTGAACTAGAGCCTCCACCGTAAGGCCGGGCAGAGTCCCCTCCACCAGCGGGCCCAGGACCGTCGCCAGCATGGGTAGCTCGATGTGCTCGATGGGGTCCGCCCACATCTCCCGCTGGAGCACGGCCACGCTGTCGATGATCACGACCCGCCGGAACTCGGGCTCCAGGCAGGCATCCAGGAACGCCCCCAGCGCGGCCCGGGCCGCGTCCCACGGGTCCTTGACGGCCACCGCCGCGGTGACCACCCGGGAGGCCGTCTCGGCCTGCACCGCCTGGTATACGGCCAGGAATAGGGCGTCCTTGCCGGCGAAATGGTGGTACAGCGCCCCCCGGGCCACCCCGGCGCGCTGGATGATCTCCTCCACCGAGGTCTCGGCGTAGCCGTGCTCGGCGAAGAGACCCCGGGCCACCGCCACGAGCAACTGGCGGGTTGCTTCGGCCTGGCGCTCCCTCAGCGTCTTGACAGCCACCTATCCCAGTGTAAAGACTGACTATCAGTCGGTGACCGATCATCGGTCGGTAAGTCGCTGGAGGTCTTATGGCCGTGAGCTCGGTGCGAAACTCGGAGAGCAGTTCGACGGCGTCGCCCGCTGGGGGACGGCTGCCGCCGGGCCAGACCCCGGTGGAGGGCTTCCCCCGCTTCGGGACGAGCATGTACCGCCCGCCCCCGGTCGTGCCCGCCGACCCCAAGATCACCGTGAGCGGGGTGGTCAGCGAACCGATTCAGGTCGCGGTGGCTGACCTGGCCGGAATGGACCGCCGCCCGGTGGTGGCCGACTTTCACTGCGTAGCGGGCTGGTCGGCGCTTGGCCTGCGCTGGGAGGGCGTCGCCTTCGAGAACTTCTACCGCCAGATCATCGAGCCCGCCCTGGCGCCTGGAGCGGCCCCAACGCACTTCGTCTTCGCCGGCTTGGACGGGTGGCGTTCCCTGGTCGAGATCGAAGACGCCCTCGACCCCGACGTGCTCATCGCCGACCGGCTGGACGGCCAACCCCTCGACCCCGCCCATGGCGCCCCCGCCCGCCTGCTCAGCCCCGCCCAGTACGGCTTCGTCAGCACCAAACACTTGTGCCGCATCGAGGTCCACACCGCCCGGCCCGAGGGACTGGACCCCACGGCCATCCGGATAGGTCCCCTCACCCTCCCCAACCCGGTGGTCAGGACCCACCCCCGGGCCCGGGTTTGGCAAGAAGAGCGCCACCCCGCCCTGCCCTCCTGGGCGGCGCGCCGTCTCTACCGCTCCCTGGTCGCCCCCATCCGCCTCGTCCTGCGGGCCGGGGTCAGCCGACCGGCGCGGGCATCGGAGTCCCCCGCCGAGCGTCCATCGGGGCCCGTCCGGTGAAACTCGACACCGCCACGTTCCGCACCCGGCCGTGGCGCATACACGAGATCGCCGGCGACTTACGAGTCGAAGACGTCTGGTCGCTGCCCATGACCGGGGGCCCCGGCGACTTCGCCGCCGCCGTCGATACCTTCGTCGCCAGCCTCGACCCGACCTGCTTGTCGGGCGAGGCTGCCCGGATGCTCTTGCAGGCCCGGGCCAAGCTCGGAGAACTGCTCGGATGGGACCGGCCCGAGACCGGCCTCGACTGGCGCGTCGCCTCCCTGGCCGAGCGGCTCCCGCCCGACCTGCGCCGCCTTCCCGCCCCACCAGCTCCGACGAACCTTCCCTTCCGGGGGCTCTACCGCCTCGATAACGAGTGGGCGGCCGAGATCGCCAACCACACTGTCCACGGCGTCATCCACCTGGGCTGGGTGGCTGACGGAGACGTCTGGCGGGCGCAGATGGCCATCCTGGTCAAACCGAACGGGCTGTTGGGCGCGGCGTATCTGGCCGCCATCCGGACCTTCTGCCATTCAGTTATCTACCCGTCGCTCTTGCGCGGGATCGACCGAGCCTGGGGCCAACACCGCGTCGCGCCGGCGGCGGCATGACGGCGCCTTCCTTGTCACAATCCGCCCGCTCAGACCTCAATACCAAGACATGAGTAGGCCCGGATTCAAGAGCCGCCGGTGCTGACCTGGCTCGTACGCCTCCAGGTGCGCCGCGCCTAACCGGCTATCAGTGGGTCACGGACGGGCCAGCGCGCCGTCGGGGTCGGGGTAGCTCTTGACCTCGACGCGGTGGCCGTCGGGGTCGGACACCATCAGCTTGATCTCCTCACGCGGTGTCCCGGAGTGACAGGCTCGAGGGGCGAAGATGACATCGCATTCCGGGTCGGCCAGGGCGCGCTCGGCTATTGCCTCGAAGGTGGGACGGTCGACGGTGGCGCCGAGATGGTCATTGGGATCGGGCCGGACTGCCTCGCGCTGGTAGAGGGTGACCTGGCCGCCGAAGAGCCACACGTCGACGAAGGCGCTGGTCCGCCGACCAAGCTCGGCGCCGAGGAGGCGCTGATAGAACGCCGCGGACCGGTCGAGGTCGGTCACGCTGAGCGACAGGTGGAACACAGGAAGCTTCATGCCTGTCCCTGCGAGGTCTGAGTCGGGTTGCGGGCGATGAACTCGGCGATCAGCTGGGCCAGCCGGCGGGGTTGGTCCAGGGCGATGAGCGTATAGCTGTCGGGTACCTCGACGAAACTGGCTTTGGGCATCACCTGAGCCAGTCGCCGCCCGTGCTCGGGCGGCATGACCCGGTCCTCGCTGGCCCACACCACCAGCACCGGGCGGTCGAATACCTCCAACCCGGCGATGGCCTCCTGGAGGGCAGAGCCCCGAGCCGTGGCAGTCCGGATCGCCCTGACGGCTTGGCGGCGGATCTCGGGTTGGTGGAGCACCGGCTGTAGCCAGCCGAGTGCGGCGGCGTCGCCGCACTTGGTCAGCCACCCGAACGCGATGGGCAGACGCCTGATGGGCCGGAGCCTGAGCTGTTGCATGAACAGGCCGAAGAGGCGGGGCGGCAGCTTGCCCGCGAGGGCCAGGGTCTTGCCGGGGAGGCCGGGGGGCATGTTGTCGAAGGCTTCGCAGGAGGCCAGGACGGCGCGAGCGATCCTGGGATTGGGCCGGCCTATGACGAGCTGGGCAATGGCCCCGCCGGTGTCGTTGCCGACCAGGGTTACGCCGTGCAGGTCGAGGCGCTCGAGGAACTCCCCCACCAGGGCAGCGATGCCCGCCAGCGACAGGTCGACGTCGTGCGCCAAGGCCTTGCGCTGGGCGCCGAGAGGGAGGAGCGGCGCCAGGCAGCGCTGTGTCGGGGCCAGCTCGGCGATGACGCCGTCCCACAGGGAGGTGTCCATGAGGAAGCCGTGCAGCAAGACGACGGGTTCGCCTGCGCCGCCGGTGTCGAGGTACTCGACGGTGCCGGCCGACAGCTCGATCTCGGGCATGAGAGTTTCTCCGTTCGCGCTCAGGCGGCCAGCAGCCGGTCGAGGACCTCCACCGCCTCTGACAGGGACTGGCCGTCGTCGAGGGCCAGCCACGGCCCGGCGGCCAGGTCGTCGGTGACCGCTTCGACGCCATCCCGCCGGCGGCGGCCCGCAGCGGTGAACTCGCCGGAGTTTTCCGGCCAGCCCCGATCGACCAGGGCTGCGGAGGTGGCGTCCCATTCCTCGTCGGTCCAGCCCCGCAACGGCTGGAGGTCATCTCTGGTCAGCTCCCCGGTGGCGCAGTGCAGGACGAGGGACTCGGATGGGCCGATCCCGGCGGCGACGAGGGCGGCGACGTGGCCGTCACCCCGGTGCTCGCGCAGGAGGGTGGCGTACCACCACAGGCGCAGGTGGGCGGCCTCGGGGGCAGGCAAGGCGGCGTGGGCGGCGAAAAGGGCCCGGCCGACCAAGGGGCAGCGAGCGGCGGCGCCATCGAGGAGCTCCACCGCCCGGGCGAGATCCGGGTGGGATGGGACCTGCGACCATCGGCTGTTGGCCATGGCGGCGTCCACCGCTTCCAGCCGGGCGGCCCTCACCGCCTCGACGGTGGCCGTCTCCCCCACCGAGGGCAACGAGCGGCCCACCAGGCGGGGGTGGAAACCGTAGAAGGCGGCGACCACCACCTCGGGCGCGACGGCTCCCAGCGGGGACGACCGGGCGGCGAAGTACCGCCTCCAGCCGCCCTTCAGCGACGCTGCCGCGTAGGCGTCGTCGCCCTCGGGGGCCAGGTACAGCGAGTGGAACGGCTCGACTTGCTTCCACAGCCGGAGGGCCAGAGCCCGGGCTTGCTCGGGTCCCACCGGGGCTTGGTCGTCGCTCATACATACCCAGGGTAGCCAACCGTCGCCAGGGAGGTTCCAGCGGTATGCGAACGGCGGCCGCCCCGGCAGCCGTGCGTAGACCGACTCTCAGTATGTGACATACGTCAAGTTGACGCTGGCGCGGCGAAGGGGTCACAGTTTAGATACCCAGGGTTTGTCACCGACTAGGAGTTGCCGATGCTGGGATTCGATCGCTTGGGGGCGACCCTCACCGCTCGCCGCCGGTGGGTGCTGGCCGCCGGCGGGCTGTTCGTACTGGTCTCGCTGGCCCTGGGCGGCAGCGTGCAACGCCACCTCTCCCAGGGCGGCTTCGACGCCCCTTCCGAGCAGGCCCAGCAGGCGGCGGGCGTCCTGCAGGCGCGCTTCCACACCGAGCCGGCCAACTTCGTGGTGCTCCTCGACGCCGGCCGGGGCCGATCGGTGGACGACCAGGCGGTCCGCCAGGCCGGCCTCGCCGTCACCGCCAGCCTCGCCCGCCTGGGCGGAGTGGAGTCGGTGCAGTCCTACTGGAGCCTGGACGGTCTTGGCGCCCTGCGTAGCTCGGATTCGCGCCATGCCCTGGTGCTGGCCACCATCACCGGGGACCAAGACCAGGTCGAGCGGCGCGAGCCGGCCTTGGCCGCCGCCGTGTCGCAGACGTTGGCCCAGCCGGGGCTGGCCGGGGTGGCCAGCGCCCGGGCGGGCGGGTTCGGGCCTTCCTTCCACGAGGTCAACTCGGGGGTGGAGACCGACCTCCTCAAGGCCGAGGCGGTGGCCATCCCCCTCACCATGTTGCTGCTGCTGTTCGTGTTCGGCTCCGCCGTCGCCGCCGCCCTGCCCCTGACGGTGGGCGGCTTCTCCATCGCCGGCACCCTCCTGGCCCTGCGGGCCATCTCGTCCGTGACCCCGGTGTCCATCTTCGCCCTGAACCTGACCACGGCGCTGGGCTTGGGCCTGGCCATCGACCACTCGCTGTTCATGGTGGCCCGCTTCCGCGAGGAGCTGGCCGACGGGGCCTCCTCCGCCGCGGCGGTGACCCGGACGCTGTCCACCGCCGGCCGGGCCGTGGCCGGAAGCGCCCTCACCGTGGCCGCCGCCCTGTCCAGCCTGGCCGTCTTCCCGATCATGTTCCTGCGCTCCTTCGCCTTCGCCGGGGTTGCCGTGGCCCTCTTGTCCGGAGCGGCCGCGGTCCTGGTGCTGCCCGCCCTCCTGGCGGCCCTCGGCCCCCGGGTCAACAGCCTCACGGTGTGGTCTCGGTCGGTGCGGCCCCGGGCCGAGGGCCTGTGGTCCGCCTCCGCCCGGCGGGTGATGCGCCGCCCCTGGCTGTCCCTCGGCCTGGGCGTGGCCTTCCTGGCCGCCCTCTGCGCGCCGGTGCTGGGCCTGCGTCTCGGCTATTTCGACCAGAGGGTCCTCTCCCCCAGCGACCCCGTCCGCCAGGCCAACTCGGCCATCACCGCCACCGCCGGCCCCGGGGCCACCTGGCCGCTGTCCATCGTGACCGCCTCCCCCGCCGCCGACCTCGGGGGACCGGCGCTGGGCGGCTACGCCAGCCGGCTGTCCGCGCTGTCCGGGGTCTCCCACGTTGACACCGCCACCGGCATCTACGTCCACGGCCGGCAGGTCGGGGCGCCCGCTGCCTACCTCGCCACCTTCGGCCGGGCCGCCTCAGCGTGGATTTCTGTGGTCCCCTCTGGCAACGCCATGTCCCCGGCCGGCGTGGCCCTGGTACGGGCGGTGCGGGCCGTCCCGGCGCCGGTCCCGGTGCTGGTGGGGGGCCAGCCGGCCAACTACGCCGACTCCGACGCCGTCATCTTCTCTCGCCTGTCCATCGCCGTCGGGATCATCGCCTTGGTCATGCTCGGGTTGCTGTTCGTATTGTTCCGGAGCCTGGTCCTGCCGTTCAAGGCCCTCATCTTGAACGTGCTGTCCCTCTCGGCCACCTTCGGAGCCATGGTGTGGGTCTTCCAGGAGGGCCACCTGTCGGGCGTGCTGGACTTCACCCCCACCTCCAGCCTGGTGGCGAGCATGCCGATCCTCATGTTCTGCGTCGCCTTCGGGCTGTCCATGGACTACGAGGTCTTCCTGGTCTCGCGCATCAAGGAGCACCACGACGCCGGACTGGCCAACGAAGAGGCAGTGGCCCGGGGGTTGCAGAGTTCCGGGCGGATCGTCACCGCCGCAGCCCTGCTCATGTCGATCGTGTTCATGAGCCTGTCTACCGGTCACATCAGCTTCATCAAGCTGTTCGGCCTAGGCCTCACCTTGGCCGTGCTGGCCGACGCCTTCGTCATCAGAGCGGTGCTGCCGGCGTTCATGAAGCTGGCCGGCCCGCTCAACTGGTGGCCCGGCGACCGGGCGCGGGTCCTCCCCCGCTGGCCCGCGCTGGCCGCAGGGGCGCTTACCAGGATCGCCACCATCGCTCTCGGAGTCGCAACGGCTGGCGTGCTTGTCGGGGGGGCAGTTGGGGTTTGGGTCCTCCACCCTGTCTGATCGGCCGGAGGGTCTCGTGACTCAGGCGGCTTTCAGGCCCCGCCGATGATCCGGCCCAGGGCGTAGCTGATGACGCGGTGGCGCTCCTTTCGGCTGAGCTTCATGGTCAGGGCCCCCTCTACGGTGGCCAGGAGAGCCGCCGCGGCTGTGCCGCGTTGGTCGGGGGCGAGGTGGGTCTCCAGCCCTTGGGTCAGCAGACGGCGGAGCAGCTCGTTCAACTCGGCGTCGAAGTCGGCCACCGCAGCGGAACGGGCCGCACGTTGGCGCAACTCAGCGCGAAGCGGCGCCAGCTCGTTCATGCGGTCCGAGGCCCAAAGGACCTGGGCCTCCAAACCGCGCCCGCGAGGTGGTTTCTTGGCGGCCAGGTCGCCGAGCAGGCGGCGGATGGCAGCGACGAACAGCTCGTCCTTGGATCCGAAGTACCAGTAGATCGAGTTCTGGGCGAGCCCCAGATCGCGTGAGATCGCCGCGATCGACATGGCGTCGTAGCCGCCCTCGCCTAGCTTGCGGGCGGCGACAGTGAGTATCTCGTCGACCTTGGCGTCGCGGTCGATCCCTGTTCGAGTCTGGGGCAAGGGACAGCCGTTCCTCTTGACGGGGTCTCAAGGCGAGGATACCGTCTTTTCTGGTCTTGAGAGCATCTCAAGAACGGCCGCCGCTGGGAGGACGACATGGGACTGAGCCAGATCCGACAGGTTGAGCGGGACGCACTGTGCTCGACATTGCACGAGGTCGGCGCCGACGCGCCGACGCTGTGCTCGGCTTGGTCCGCCATCGATGTCGCCGCCCACCTGGTGGTCTCGGAGGCGTACGGGGGATGGCCGATGGTGGCCGCCTACCGCCTGCGCCGCTTCCTTCCGCCCGCCGTAACGCGCACGGGGATGCGGTCGCTCCAATCGGTGGGGGATCGCCAGATGCGACGGGCACGGGCACGGGGTTGGGATTGGCTCCTCGGCCGCTTGGCCGGCGGGCCCCCGGCGGCGTACGAGAGACAGGGGGTGGCTTCGGTGCGCTGGATCGAGGAGTGGATCCACCACGAGGACGTCCGGCGGGCCAACGGCGTCGGCGTGCGAGTCGGTTCGGCCGAGATCGACGAGGCCCTGTGGGATGCCGGCTTGGTGCTCACGGGCTTCCCGGAGTTCCTGCCCGGCCGGGAAGGGCTCGAACTGGCCACGACCGCCGGCCGGGCCCATCGCCTGGGCGCTACGTCCAAGGTGCGCATCGAGGGTCGACCTGGTGAGATCCTGCTCTTCCTGGCCGGGCGTGCCTCCGCCGCGGAGGTAGAGGTCACTGGGGACCAGGCCTACCTCGCCAGGCTGGACCTCGCCGTCTGACCGCATCCGCGGCGGTCTTGCGGCACCGCCCTTCGAGAATTACCGAGGTCAGACGGCTCGGCTAGCTCCAGTACCTCCGTCCCGCCCCGGCCAGGACCCGGCCGAACTGCAGGCCCGGGAAGTGGGCGCCCACCGCCGGCAGACTTTCCTGTTCCATCTCGTCCCAGAGCCGCTGACGGGTGCGCCGGGCCAGCTCGGGCTCGACGTCAGAGAGGGCACCCCAGTCGGTCTCGTCCAGTTGCACCGGGCAGCTGATGGCATCGCCGAGGAGCAGGGCCCGGTCGACCCCATCGGAAACCACGAAGGTGAGATGCCCGGGAGTGTGGCCGGGGGCGGCGAGAGCGTCGAGTCCCGGCGCCACCGGCCCGTCCCGATCGATGGTCGTCACCCCGCCGGCCTGGGC
>DATGAX010000269.1:0-12081 GCA_035312965.1 Acidimicrobiales bacterium | reverse complement strand
GGTCCCGACACGTACACGAAGTACGGGGCGTAGGGAATGTCGTAGTGCTCCCACACCGCCGTGGACATCACCACCGCCACATTGCCGGCCAGCCCGGCGACGGCGCCGGGCGACTCGCCGTCGGGACCTCGGGTCACGACGACCAGCCTGGCCCCGCCCGGAACGTCCGGTCGGCCATCGCCCAAGGCGTCCCAGAATCCGCGGCACGTGGCACAGCCGGATGTCAGGAAGGCGATGAGCGTGTCGTGGCCGACGCCGGTCACGGCCAGAGTGATGGCGTCACCGGTCGGGGTGGTGCCGGTCAGGTCGATGACGTCGGTCGCTTCCGGTCGGCCCGGCGTGGGGCGCGGCGCGGGCGGGGCGACCGCCACGGGCCCGGCCGGGCGAGGCCCCGAGGGGTCGAGGTCGACGCCCATCCCGTGCAGGGCGCGCAGGACCTCGGCATGACCGCGCAGCAGCCCGGCGACCAGCATCCCGAGCAGCGCGACGGCAACCGTGAGGCCGACGACCAGCGCGGTCAAGGCATCTTCGTCCGCCGAAGAGGCATGGGCATTGATAGCGCACTCGGGACGTGCCTGTCGCAATCCGGGAATCGTCGTAGCCTGAACCCCGGTGCCGGCCGGTTCTCGACAGCCCGATGACCTGTTCGAGGCGGCCCTGCGCGAGCGCATACGGGAGAGGGCGCCGCTGGCGGCGCGCATGCGGCCGGCCACCCTGGACGAGGTGGTCGGCCAGGGCCACCTGCTCGGACCGGGCGCCCCCCTGCGGGCGCTGATCGAAAGCGACCGCCTGTCCTCGGTGGTGCTGTGGGGACCGCCCGGAACGGGGAAGACCACCCTGGCCTCGGTGGTGGCGGCCACGACCAGCCGCCAGTTCGTGGCCCTGTCCGCCGTCACCGCCGGGGTCAAGGATGTCCGCGAGGTGCTCGACGGGGCCCGGCGCCGGCTGGCCGAGGAGGGCCGCGGCACCATCCTGTTCCTCGACGAGGTCCACCGGTTCAACAAGAGCCAGCAGGACGCGCTCCTCCCCGGGGTCGAGTCCGGGATCATCACGCTCATCGGAGCCACCACCGAGAATCCCTTCTTCGAGGTCAACGCGCCTCTGCTCAGCCGCTCGAGCGTGTTCCGGCTCGAGCCGCTCGGTGCCGGCGACCTGGTCGAGCTGATCGACCGGGCGCTGGGTCGGGAGGTCGCCTCCATCGAGCCGGACGCCCGGGACCACCTGGCCGATCTGGCCGGGGGCGACGCCCGGGCCGCGCTCACCACCCTGGAGATGGCGCTGGCCCTATCCGAGTCCGCCGGGCGGAGGGAGGTCTCCCTCGACGACGTGGAACGGGCCCGTCAATCCCGGGTGCTCCGCTACGGCGAGGACGACCACTACGACGTCATCTCGGCCTTCATCAAGGCCATCCGCGGCTCCGACCCCGACGCCGGCCTGTACTGGCTGGCCCGCATGCTGCGGGCCGGTGAGGACCCGCGGTTCATCGCCCGCCGCCTGGTGATCCTGGCCTCCGAAGACGTCGGCGCGGCCGACTCGATGGGCCTCGTGGTGGCCGACGCCGCGGCGCGGGCCGTCGAGTTCGTGGGGCTGCCCGAGGCCCAGCTCAACCTGGCCCACGCCGTGGTCTACCTGGCGTCCGCCCCCAAATCGAACACGGTGATGGCCGCCCTGGCCCGGGCGTTCGAAGACGTGGAGCGGCGGCCGGCCGGAGCCGTGCCGGCGCCGCTGCGGTCCGTCCACCCGTACCAGCGGAACAAGATGAAGGAGGGCGGCGGGTACGTGTACCCGCACAACGACCCATCCGGCTTCGTGGCCCAGGAGTACCGGCCGCCCGAGGTGGCCGGCCGGGTCTACTACCGGCCGTCCCCGCACGGTGCGGAAGCCGCCATCGGTCACCGGCTGCGCCAGCTGTACGGCGACGCCGCCTACGACGACGAGGAGTGGTGGCGCTACGAGAAGTTCACCGACCCGGCCCGATAGCCGTCAAAGGGAGTACCGAGCAGAGCCGGCAGAACTCGCAATTCACGAAACCGGCGCAGAAACACCCGTGCCCAGGCGGGCCACGAAGTCGTCGAGCAACCGGGCCACCTCGTGGGGCCGTTCCTGCATCAACTGGTGCCCGGCGCCGGGCAGGACCTCGAAGCGGCCCATGGGGAGGAAGCCGGCGATGCGGCGGGCCGCGTACACCGGCGTGAGCAGGTCACGGGAGCCGACCATGACCATGGACGGCGTGTGGGTGGCGGCCAGCGCCTCCCGGGCGTCGTGGTCGAGGAGGTCTATGCCGGATGGCAGCGAGGTGGACTGCGGCACCTCCATGCCGCACCGGCGAACCTCGTCGACGGCCCGGGCCGACGGCCGGGCACCGAAAGCGAGGCGGCTCAACACCCAGGACAGGTCGTCCTCGCCCATGGGCAACCGGGGCACGGCCCGGCCCGCCTCCAGGCGCACCCGGGCCCGGCGCCCCAACGCCTTGGCGAGCGGCAGCACCGGTTTGGGGGCGATCTGGTAGGCGGCGGTGTCCATGAACACCAGACCGGCCACCCGTTCCTGCAGCTCTTCGGCGAAGTCGGCGGCGAACTCCATGAGGATCATGCCGCCCATCGAGTGGCCGACCACGATGGCGTCGCGCAGGTCGAAGTGGTCGAGCACAGTGGCGACGTCACGCGCCGCGATGCGGCGGCCGAACCCCTCGCTCCCGGCCGTCGAGCGCCCATGACCACGGACGTCCATGGCCAGGACCCGGTAACGATCGGCCATCAGATGGAGCTGCGGAGCCCATATGCGCGCCTGCAGGGTGATGCCGTGGATGAGCAGCAGGGGGCGGCCGGTGCCGCGCTCGATCACGTGTATGGATCCGCCGTCGGCGGCCGGGACGTCATGGCGGACCACATCGGCCGAGAGGTCGTAGAGCGGATCCAGGGCGGGGTCCGACCGCCGGCGGATGGCGGCGGCCGACTGGTGCAGGCCGACCCGGCCGCCGGCGGCGGCGGCAGCGGCGATGACGAGGGCCAGCGCAAGGCGCCGCGAGGAGAAGGAAGGCATGCCCGCGTATATACCGCAGATCGCCCACTCCCAGCCCGGAGTAACCTCGCCCGGATGCGGTCGCGCTACCTGTCCCGCCTGGCCGGCCGCGCCCGGGGTGCGCTGGGGATCGACGACGTCTCCCGGCGACTGGACGCCATCGAGGCCCGGCTGGCGGCGGCCCCGGCCGGCCCCTCGTACCCGAGGGGGCCGGTCTACTTCGGCGATCACACCGCCCTGCTGGCCACCCGGTGGGGAGCGAAGATGCTGGTGGACACCCGGGACGCGGCGATCGCGCCGTGGCTGGCGCTCGACGGCCTGTGGGAGTCGCATGTCACGGCCTGGTTCCAGTCCACCCTGCGCCGGGGCCACGTGTTCGTCGACGTCGGCGCCAATGTGGGGTACTTCACGCTCCTCGGCGCCCAGTTGGTCGGACCGGAGGGGCTGGTGGTGGCGGTGGAGGCCCACCCGGACCTGGCCGCCATCCTGCAGCGCAACGTGGTGATCAACGGGGTGTACGGCTACGTCACCACCCACCAGAGGGCGGCGTGGTCGGAGGAGACGGAGTTGGAGTTCCACGTGCGGGAGCACTTCGCGGGCAACTCGAGCATCGGCAGCATCGATGCGCCGGGTCTGCAGCGTCTGGGCGACACGGAACGGTCCATCCGGGTGTCCGCCGTGCGCCTGGACGATCTCCTGGCCGGGCTGCCCCGGGTCGACGTGATGAAGATCGACGTCGAGGGGGCGGAGAAGCACGCCTTCGACGGGCTGCGCAAGACCATCGAGGCCAACCCTGAGATGGTCGTGATGTTCGAATGGGCCCGGGCACAGATCGAGTCGGTCGGCGACACGCCGGCCGAGCTGGCCGACATGGTGGCGGGCTACGGCTTCGGGTTCACCCTGCTGGAGACCGGCGAGGCCATCAGCCGCGACGACCTGCTCGCGCTCCCCTACGGCAACGTGGTGGCTTCGAGGTAGGACCGGGCCACCTCGGCCAGCGCATCGGCGACCTGCCCGGGGGCGCCGGGGTCGAGGCGGCCGTCCCTCGCCGATGGCGGCAGCTCGACCTGGACACCGCCCCGGGCCGGCCGGTTGACCGGGTTCCTCCGGTGCAGGCCGCGCAGCTCGACCGGGATGTCGGCCATGTCCGTGACGGCGGCCAGGTGGGGCAGCCGGGACCGTAGAGAGCGGGCCAGGGCCTCGGCCAGGTCCCGATTGCGGCCGCCGAGGAGGATGCGGCGGGGCCGGTCGACCCGGCCGTAGCCGTGGAGCGCCACCGCAACCTGGACGTGCCGGAGCCACCGGTCGAGCACGGCGGACCGGGCCGGGTCCACGGCGTGTGAGGGCACGTGCCAGCGCAGGTCGGGCGGCTGGTCCACCACATATAGAGACGCCCCGCTGGTCGCCGCGGCTGCGGCGGCGATCTCGGATGTGCCCAGCTCGAGGCCGCCGTGGAAGGCCATCAGCCCGACGGGACCGGCGACGACCGACCGCTCCTCCACGTCGGGGTGGGCGAGCAGGTCTCCCCAGCGGACCGTCAGCCGCGCAGGCTGACCTCGATGAAGTCTCTCGATTCCCGTGTGGGACCAAGGTAGCGGTTGGCCGAGCGCTGCATCTGCGGGTAGAGCTTGCTGCCCGTCACGAACCCGGGGTCGGCCGGGTCGGGATGGGTGTAGATGTTGAAGGTCACCCACTCGGGGTTGATGTCGAGGGTCATGGCCCGCACCGCGCCGGCCCGCTGCAGTGATTCGGCCAGCGTCTTGGCGGTCAGCGCCGGACCGGCCACGTACAGGAGGGCGCCGTCCGCGGTCACGCCGATCCCCGACCGGGCGACCACGGTGGAGGTGTTGAGGGTGTTGCCCCACACCGCCACGTCGTGGTACGTGGCCGAACGGGCCACCTGGCCCCCATCCACCATGTCGACCAGATTCTGCAGGACGGCCACGACATCGGGCGTCATGGTCACTTCCGTCCCCCACGACCCGATGTCGATGCGCCCGTCGCGGTAGACGACGAACGACGCCGCCCCTGGTACGAGCGGTACGGCCGTTCGCCCGTCGAGGTAGAACCCGCCGTGGGCGTCCTGGAAGCGGAACCCCCCGTTGAACGCGGCGATGGCGAGGGGCAGCTCCGCCGGGGTGATAAGGGGCGGATGGGTCCACGTGCCGCCCGGCTCGGTGAGGCCCGGAATCAACGCGACGCGCAGCTCTTTCGGGTCCATCCACACGGCGGTCGTGATCTCCGACGTGAACACGGTGTCGGCCCGGAACTGGGCCTCGTACATGGCCGGCCGGCCCGATACCAACGGCCCGACCGCCTGCCATTGGCCTTCGCCGGCCAGAGCGGGAGACACGACCAGCGGGACCGGGGACGGGGCGGCCAGGCCGGGCGGGACCGTCGTGGCGGTCACCGCTTTGGTCGTCGGCGGGCTCTCCGGCCGCGCTCCCACTTCTGGATTGAGCGCCTTCGGCTGGCCGCCCCGGTGCGGCTGGTTGGCGTCGTAGTAGTAGTTCTCGAACTGGCTGACGATCGCCCCGGCGCCGTGGGCCCGGAGCCAGTCCGCCCACTTGGCCGAGAAGCTCTCGTTGCCCGGGTGCAGGGACGCGCCGATGATCGACCACAGGGTGAGGGCACCGAGCAGCAACACGAGGGCGGCGACGGCACCAAGGACTCTGCGGATCACGCGCCGCCGCGTCCGGGGCCGCCGCCGCCGGGGCGGCATGGCCATGGCCTCGTACCTGGGGGGAAGGACGGAGCGGCCCGGCGCCGGCATCAGCTGTGACCTGAGACCGAAGCGGCACGCTCCGGTCCGGTGCTCATCCCCGCGAGGGTAGGGCAGGGTGGGAAGGATTTGCTGGCATGCCCGGGCCGGGCGGTGGCCGGCTGGGCGACGTGTTCAGAGGGCGGCGACGGCGGCCCAGGCGCTGTGGACGGCACCCTGGATGTAGCCCACCTCGGCGCAGTCGCCGATGGCAGTGGCCGCCACGCCGGCGGCGGTGAGCTGCTCGGCCAGACGGGGGTCCGGACGGACGCCCGACGCCACGATCACGTGGTCGGCGGCGGCTGTCCGGGGGTCGCCGTCAGCCGTCTCGTAGTCGACCGCATCGGAGGTGATGCCGGTGACGCGGGCCAGGCGGACGATGGCGACGCCGTGGGCCGTCGCTTCGTGCACGGCGCGGAAGCGGCGGGGCAGCGCCATCTCGCGCCCGACGTGCCGGCTCTCCTCGAGCACGGTCACCGACCGTCCTCTCTCGGCCAGGAACTCGGCCAGCTCCAGGCCGACCAGCCCCCCGCCGATCACGACGATCCGGCGCCCGAGCGGCAGCCAGCGCCGGGAGAGACTTCGCAGCCGGGCCACGTCGTCGGTCAAGCCGATCCGCCGGGCCAGGCCGACCGCCCCCCGGGCGTAGGCGGGCAGGGACCGGCTCCCGGTGCCGGAGAGCAGGGCCCGCAGATCGTCGCCGGTGAGAACGTGGGCCAGGTCGCCTCCCGGAACGCCGGGCCGGTCCCGCCGGGCCCCGGTGGCGACCAGGACGGTGTCGGGTCGCTCGGCCCGGATGCCGGGCAGGTCGGCCTCGTGCCCCAACCGGATGTCGACTCCGGACTCGCGGACGGAGGCCTCGAGGTAGCGCACCAGCTCGGCGTTGGCCGGAGTGGTGAGGGCCGAGAGCCGGGCCGTGCCGCCGAGCCGGTCCCGTTCGAACAGCACCACGTCGTGCCCGGCTCCGGCCGCCAGTCGCGCCGCCTCGAGGCCGGCCGGGCCCCCTCCGACGACGACGACACGCCGCCGGGTGCCCGCCCGGAGCTGGCGGGGCCGGTCGTAGTGGCCCAGCCGGGAGTTGACGGCGCATATGGGCGTTTCGTCCCAGAAGTTCTGGGCCACGCACACGAAGCAGCTGATGCAGGTCCGGACCAGGTCGGGGCGCCCGGCGGCCAGCCGGTTGGGCAGGTCCGGGTCGGCGAGGAGCTGCCGGCCCATGGCGACGAAGTCGCACACTCCCCCTTCGGCCAGGAGCCGCTCGGCCCGGGCCGGCTCGATCCGGCCCACCGCGATCACGGGCACGGACACCCGCTGCTTCACCGCCCGGGCCAGCTCGACGTACTGGCCGGGCTGCCACGGAAGCGGGCCGTCGGTGAACCCCGGCCCCACCGGGCTCACCGTCGAGGCACTGATGTGGACGGCGTCGGCCCCGGCCTGCGCGGCCCGGGCCGCGTTCTCGGCCGCCAGGTCGGGGGTGATGCCGTCGTTCCCGTGGCCGTACTCCTGGCCGTCGAGGCGAACGAGGATGGCGAACCCGGCACCGGTCCGGTCTCTGACGGCGCGTACGACCTCCTCCAGGAGGCGAGCCCGCTTGGCCTCGGTGCCGCCGTACTCGTCCTCCCTGTGGTTGTACAGCGGAGAGAGGAAGGAAGAGATGAGATAGCCGTGGCCGCCATGGATCTCGACGCCGTCCAGACCGGCTTCCTGGACCCGGGCCGCGGCGGCCGCGAACTGCTCTGTGACCTCGGCGATGTCGTCGAGGGTGGCCGCCCTCTGGGTCGGATAACGCGATCCGTTGGCCTTGATCAGCAGGTCCAACTCCTCGGGCGTGATGTTGTCCAGGTCGGTGTCGGAGCGGGGTAGAGGCACGGACGCGACGACCTGGTCGCGACCGTCCATGGCATCCACCCGGGCCACCTTCCCGTGGTGGCAGATCTGTACGACCATGGCGGCCCCGTGGCCGTGCACGGCCTCCCCGAGGCGGCGCAGGCCGGGGATCACCCCGTCGTGCGACAGGGCCGGCTGATGACGGGACGTGGCGCCGACGGGGTAGGCGATGGCCGAGGTCTCCAGGATGAGCAGGCCGGCCCCCCCGGCGGCGCGCTCCTCGTAGTGGGCGACCACCTCGTCGGTGATCACGCCGTCGGCGGTGCACAGGTTCTGGTCCATGGCCGGCATCACAATCCGGTTCCGGAGCCGTAGCGGCCCGATCCGTCCCGGTTCGAGGAGGTGGTCGAAGCTCCGAGTCATCGAGCGGCAATGTAAGGGGCGGCCGGGCTCGCCGCCCGCGCCGGGTGCCGCTCTCCGGTACGGGTGGGCTGAGGATCCGTCCTCACCCCCCGCTGTCACTCAGCCGTGTGCGCCTCGGGGCCGGCGTACAGTACGACGCGGCACGGAAGGAGTCGCCAGGAGCGTGAGCAGTATCAGCGGTGTGGCGGCGGCCGATCAGCGCTGGTCGGAAATGCTGGCGCTCTGGGCCATCCCGGACCACATCCTGGCCGGGGCCGAAGAATCGCCGTACTTCTTCGACCAGAGTGTGTTCGCCGCCGCCGCCGACGAGGCGCTGACCCGCGCCCAGGACTCCCCATCGGACCGGCGGGCGCGGTCGGCCCTGCCGGCGGGCGGCTCGGTGATCGACGTCGGCTGCGGCGGCGGGGCGGCCAGCCTGCGCCTCCGCCCCGCCCGCCTGACCGGAGTGGATTCCAGCCCGGCCATGCTCGGGCTGTTCGAGGAGCGGGGCCGTGGACTGGGCCTCGCCGCCTCGATCGTCGAAGGAGCGTGGCCCGACGTCGCGGACGTCGTCCCGGTGGCGGACGTGGTCGTCTGCCACCACGTCGTGTACAACGCCGCCCGCCTGGGCACCTTCGCCCGGGCGCTCGACGAACATGCCCGCGTCCGCACGGTGGTGGAGCTGACCGCCGTCCACCCCATGACCTGGATGGCGCCCTACTGGCAGGCCCTGCACGGGTTGAGGCTCCCCGACTGCCCGACCGCGGACGACGCCATCGAGCTCCTCGAGGGGATGGGGTGGCAGATCGGCCGGGAGCGGTGGACGCGCCCCTACCAGATGCTGGGCGAGACGGGCGCCGACGGGCTGGAGCGCATCGCCCGCAGGCTGTGCCTGCCGCGGTCACGCCGGTCCGAGCTCGGCACTCTCCTCGAGGAGACGCCGCCCCCGCCCCAGCGGGAGATGGTCACCCTGTGGTGGTGAGGCCGTGCAGCTCCGCGTCCGGATCGGACAGCTTGGCCCGGTCCACCGGGATGGACTCCCCGATGAGCTTCTCGATGGCATCGCCCTGATCCCAGATGTTGGCGTTCATGGCGGCCACCACCCGGTCGTCGCGCACCCAGAACGCCAGAAATTCGGTCTCGGTTCCGCCCCGGCGCAGGACCAGCTCGTCGGAGGCGGTGGCCCGACCCCGGTACTCCATCCCGAAGTCGTACTGGTCGGAGAAGAAGTAGGGGATCTTGTCGTACGCCTGCCGCTGGCCGATCATGCCCCACGCCGCCGCCGGCCCCTGATTGAGGGCCGAGGACCAGTGTTCCAGCCGGAATCGCTCCCGGTACCTCGGGTGGTACGCGTTGGCCACATCACCGGCGGCGAAGATGCCGGGAACGGAGGTCTCGAGGAATTCGTCGGTGACGATTCCGTTGTCGACCTCCAAACCGGCCGCCTCAGCCAGCTCCGAGCGCGGCCGGACGCCCACGCCGACGACGACCAGGCCGGCCGGGATCACCGTCCCATCGGTGAGGGTCACCTGCTCCACGGAGGCACCCCCCGAAATCGACTCCACGCCCACACCGAGGCGGAAGTTGACGCCGTGGGCCACGTGGAGGTCCCGGTACAGCCGCCCCATCTCCGGACCGAGCACCCGCTCGAGGGGCAGATCCACGGCATCGACCACCGTGACGTCGGCTCCCAGCTGCCGAAGGGAGGCCGCCACCTCGGTCCCGATCCAGCCTGCGCCGATGACCGCTACGGGCACCCCGCTGCCGGCGGCGGCCCGGAGGCCGTCGGCGTCCGACACCGTGCGGAGGTATCGCACTCCGTCCAGACCGGCGCCCGGCACGCTCAACTCCCGCGGTGCCGCCCCCGTCGCCAGGAGGAGGTGGGAGTAGGCGATGCGCTCACCGCTCCCGGTCTCGACCTCGTTGGTGTACGGGTGCACGGCCACTACCGGTGTCGACAGCCGTAGCTCGATCCCCTGCTCCTCGTAGAAGGCGGCCGGGTGGACGGCAGCCGCCTCGAAGGGCTGGTCGCCGCGCAGGTAGCCCTTGGAGAGAGGCGGACGCTCGTACGGTCGCACGGGCTCCTCGCCCAAGAGGACGACGCGCCCGTCGTATCCCCCGGTGCGCAGCGTCTCCGCGGCCTTGGCGCCGGCCAGGCTGGCTCCGACGATGACGGCTGCCTCAGGCATGGTTACCCCCTGTAAAAGATGTCTCGTTCTACTTTAGAAAGCCCTCCCGTATTTAGTCAAGGAGGTTTTGTTTTAGAGTAGGGCGGCCACCCGTGGGCGTATGCCTACCCCATCAACTGCAGGACCTGAAGGGCCCGTTCGGCTTCCCTTGGCGGCGAGCTTCGACATGAACGTCGACGTCCACGCGGCCGCGAAGAGAGTGCCTAGACCGGGTGAGGGTCGAGAGCTAATGTCGCCGGTCAGCGGGCGCGGGGGCTACAGCTCAGGCGGGCAAAAAGAGCAAGGGGCATCAAATGGGGTATTCGGCGGATTTCCATCGTTTGGGCGGGCGCGCGTCCGGCCGGGTAGGCGTGGCGGCGGCCGCCTTCGTGTTCGGCCTCTCGGCCGTGGCGATCGGGGCCAATCGCGCGTCTGCAGCCCCCGTCCCGAAGGGCACCACGGTAAGGGCGGCCAACGCCACGCCGGTCGGCCATGCCACCGGGCTGGGCCAGGCCCTGGGCGCCGACGGAACGATCCGCGCCCACAGCGGCTCCTATGACGCCAAGGGCTACCGGATGATGCTGGATCGCCAAGGAACACCCCACTTCGTCAAGGCCGATGCGCCGGCCCCCACCACGACGGCGTCCGCTCTATCAACGGCCGTCACCAGTGCCGATGCCAGCTGGAGTGACAGCTTCGGTCCGCCTGGCGCACCGAACGCCGGAGTCGTCGACGCCGTGGCGGTGAGCGGTAACGACGTCTACATCGGCGGCTCCTTCGCCACCCTCAGCGCCGACGCCCTGCTCCCGTACAACAACGTCGCCGTGTGGGACGGGCACGGATGGAGGAGCCTGGGCAGCGGGACGGCCAACGGCACCAACGGTCAAGTCGATGCCGTCGCCGTCATGGGGAACAACGTCTTCTTCGGCGGCAACTTCAACAGTGCGGGGGGCCAGTCGGCGGCCGACATAGCCGAATGGAACGGGACCAACTGGTCGGCCCTGGGCTCGGGCATGACGGACACAACAACTTCCGGCACCCCTATCGTCAAGGCACTCAAGGTCGTGGGCACGACTCTCTACGCCGGCGGAAGCTTCGACGACGCCGGCGGGGTGGCGTCGCCGAGCCTGGCCGCCTGGAACGGTACCGCTTGGGGGGCCGTGGGCACAGGTGTGCTCCAGTGCACCTTCTTCGATGTGCCGAACCACTGCTACGGGACGCCCAACGACGGGACCGTCGACTCACTGGCCGTGTCGAGCACCGGGAGCACCCTCTATGTCGGCGGCGCCTTCAACTTCGTCGGCGGCCAGGAGTACTACGGACTGGCGCAGTGGGACGGCACGGCCTGGTCGGGCATCGGCGGCTTCGGCGCCATCAACAACGGCAGCGTCGGGCCCGTGTTCGGCATGGCGGTAGACGCCGGCACCGGCACCCTGTACGTGGGCGGGACCTTCGACCACATCGGGATCACCAGCACTCACACCGGCGGTGTGGCGGCGGCCAGCGTGGCCGCGTGGAACGGCACCGCCTGGTCCGCTCTGGGGGTTGGGGCCAACAACTGCAGCGGCTGCGGGAACGCCACCGTCTCGACGGTTGCCGTGCGCAGCGGCGTGGTCTACGTGTCCGGCAGCTTCTACGGCATGGGCGGGGACAACGCCCGCCAGATCGGCCAGTGGAACGGAGCCGCCTGGACCGCCGTCGGCCCCGGCCTGGACGCGCCGCCCAGCGCCCTGGCGGCCACGACCGGCGGCCTTCTCGCCGTCGGTAACTTCGGGAACACTGCCGATTCGTCGGTCGTCCTCAACAAGGTCGGTCTGTGGACCGGCACCGCGTGGCAGGGCTACGGGCTGGGCATCACCTATGGCGGGAGGAACGCCGGTTCCACCAGTGCGGTGGCGGCCT
>DATGAX010000268.1:0-2115 GCA_035312965.1 Acidimicrobiales bacterium | reverse complement strand
GGAGGGCGCCCCTTCAGGCGGCGGGTAAGAGCCGGGTGGGCCGGGTGGGCCGCAGCGTCTCAGCCGTGGTGGTGGGAGTGATCGTGGTGGCCGTGATCGTGGTGGGCGTGGTCCTGATGGGGGTGGGCGTGGTCCCCCGCTGCATCCTGCGGGTGGGGATGCTCGCCGGCATCCGGCGCGCCGCCGAAATGGTGGGCGGTGGCCCGGTGGTACCGGGCGTCGTCGTGGCCCTCGGCCCACGGGTCGAAGTGTACGCTCACCTGCGCGACCCCTTCGACGTCGTGGAGGATGGCGTGCCGCACGTCCTCACCGATGTCGTGGGCCTCGTGCAGCGCCAGGTCCTGGTCGAGGGAGACGTGCAGGTTGACCAGGAGCGACCGTCCGGCCCAGCGCGCCTGGACGTCGTGCGAATCGATGACCCCGCGCACCGCTTGGGCGCTGTGCTCGATGTCTTCGATCAGCTCGGGGTCGACGGCATCGACCACCCGCAGGATCACGCCCCTGGCGGTGCCGATGGTCACCCACACGATGACGGCGGTGATGGCCAGCCCGGCGATGGGGTCTGCCGGCGCATAGCCGAGCGCCACGCCGAAGAGCCCCACCAGCGCCCCGGCCGATACGAAGCCGTCGATACGGGAGTGGATGCCGTCGGCCTCGAGGGCGACCGAGTGGATCCTGTGGCCGATCCGGATCTTGTACTGGGCCACCGCCTCGTTCCCGATGATCCCGACCACCGCCGCCGCCATCGAGAGGCCCAGGTGCCCCACCGGCTTGGGCCGGAGCATCGCCCGGTAGGACTCGTAGGCGGCGGCCGCCGCGGTCACGGCGATGATGGCGACGATGCCCACGCCGGCCAGGTCCTCGAAACGGTGGTAGCCGAACGTGTAGCGGCGGTCGGCGGCCCGGCGAGACGCGAGAAAGGCAACCCAGAGAGCAACGGTCGTGAAGACGTCGCCGAGGTTGTGCAGCCCATCGGCCAGGAGGGCCACCGAGCCCCCGACCGCTGCGATGGCGAACTGCACGGCCGCAGTCGCCGCCAGGCCGAAGGTGGAGACCTTGATCGCCCGGATGCCGTCGGCCGAACCCCACGCGGCACGGTCCACGACTCCGTGGTCGTGCCCATGCCCACCGTGGGGCCCGTGGCGACCTCGATGGCCGCCATCGTTGCGCCGGGGGTGACCTCCCGCCATTTCGGCAGGATACCCCCGGCATTCGGCGACCCGGTTGCATTGGCCCCGGCGAACGGGTAGCTTTGGCTGCGCCGCGGCCACGGTGTACTGTCTCGAGACGCGCCGGATGGCCGGTGGAGGGGGAAGAATGTCACTGCACGGGGGCTCCATTTCCCCGCCACCGAAGAAGAAGCGCGGGGGACTCGGTGGCTTCAAACCCGCAGGCGGCGGGCGTTCCACAAGCGGCTCCACAGGGCCAACGTCGGGCAGCAGTTGGACGCCGCCCTCGTCCGGCGGCAGCTTCAGACCACCCCCCGCGTCCGGGAGCACCTGGACGCCGCGGTCCTCCGCCAGCACGTACACCCCGTCCGCACCCAGCGGCTCCACGTCGCCCTTCGGCGGCTTCAAGTTCCCTGGCCTCGGCGGAGGCGGCGGCGGCATCTGGGGCCCGGAGCCCACGGGGCCAGGCTTCACCGCCAACTGGACGGAGTCCACCCGAACCCTCGTCGCCGCCGGCGCCGGCGCCCTGATCCTCCTCGCGCTCGGCCTGCTCGTCTTCGGGCTCCTGCAGGGTGGCACGGCGAAGACGCCCGTGACCGTGGCCAGGGCCACCGGGATCACGAAGTTCGTCCCCCCGACAACATCGGCCGGGGCCAAGACCCAGATGACGCTCACCTTCACCGACGGCACGACCGCCGACCTGCTCTACGAGCCGAGCCTCGACCTCGCGACCCTCGGGGTGAACGTGTACGACTCGGGAACGCTTGGCAGCTTCAAAAGGGCGGGCCGGCAGTTCCAGGTCGACCACGGCGGCGCAAGCTTCGTCGGTAGCGTACCGAGCCCCGCACCGCAGGGCCTCCCGGGCGCGGCCGGCGGAGCCTCGGTGCCGGTGCTGCCGGCTCCCAGCCCGACCCAGGGCAACTACCTCGACTTCAAGTTCGGGGAC
>DATGAX010000267.1:0-2487 GCA_035312965.1 Acidimicrobiales bacterium | reverse complement strand
GCAGGAACCCTGGGGTTTCGGCGGCGGTTGGCAGGGAAGCGTTCCCCGCGAGCCGAAGCAGCTCGCGTCCATGCTCGACGTCAAACGCATCTTCGACGGCTACGACGTCGGTATCCGGTACGCCGACCATGCCGTTGGCATTCTCGTCGACCGCCTGGACCAGCTCGGCGTGCTCGACGAGACGGCGATCCTCGTGAGCTCTGACCACGGCGAAGCGTTCGGTGAGCTTGGTGTCTATACCGACCATCATGGTGCGGACGAAGCCACGACACACATTCCTTCGGTACTGCGCTGGCCAGGTATCAGGCCGCGGGTCGATTCCGGACTCCACTACCACCTTGACGTGGCAGCCACCATTCTCGAACTGGCCGGCGCCAGCGTCCCCGAGGAAATCTGGGATGGACGGTCATTCGCGGCCGCACTGCATGCCGGTCATGATTCCGGCCGCGAGCATCTGGTCCTGACCCAGGGCGCCTGGAGCTGTCAGCGCGGGGTCCGGTTCGGTGACCACCTTTACTTGAAGACGTGGCATGACGGGTATCACGGCTGGCCCGAAGACATGCTCTTTGACTTGCGGATCGACCCGCATGAGACGAGCGATCTTGTTTCGACTTGCCCGCAGGTCGTCGAGCAGGGCCGGACGATCCTTGGCGACTGGACGAGCGAACAGCTCACTCGCAGCGCCATACCGGTGGACCCCATGGAGTCCGTGCTGGCCGAAGGCGGGCCGGGTCATTGCCGCGGCGAGCTCCCCGCTTACCTCGAGCGACTTCGGGCAACCGGCCGAGCGGACTGGGCCGACGAGCTCCGCCGCAGGCATCCGCACGAAGCCGGTCCGGATTACTGGGTGGACTTTCGTCAATCGATGGAAGCACTCGGCAAAGACCTGATGCCCTTCCTCGCCAAAGCCGGCAACCGAACGGCCTGATCCCCGCGGGGCGTACCCAGCTCACCCGTCGCTCGCCTCCGGCTGGGCCAGCAGGTGGAGGCCGACGACCAGCCGGTGACCGGGGTCGGAGAGGTCGAGGCCCGAGACCTCTCCCAGCCGGCGCAACCGGTAGCGGAAGCTGTTCGGGTGAAGCTTCATGGCCTTGGCGGCGACGGTGACGTCCCCCAGGGCGTCCAGATAGGCCTTCAGGGTCTGGACGTAGGCCTTCGAGTGCTGGGCGTCGTGGGCAGCCAGTGAGTCGAGAGCGGGCAGCCGGAGCTCGGGGTGCTCGCGCATCAGGTCTCCGAGGGCCAGCAGGATGGCGGGGACGCGGACCTCGTCGATGTGAGCGACGGCGCGGTCGCACGCGGACGTCTGGGTCATGACCCGCAGGACCCGGTCGGCCTCCTCTCGTGACCGGCAGGCCTCGTGCAGGCTGGGGACGGTCGAGCCCATGCCGGCCCGGAGGGCCAGTCCCAGCGCCTGGGTCGAGCGGTCGGCGATGTCGGCCACCAGCGTCACCGCCCGCTCGGTGCTGGCGGGGTCGAGCGAGGGGAGAAGCGCATAGACGTTGCGCCCGATCCACGCACACACCACCCGGCGCCGGAAGGCTTCGCAGTAGAGCGTGATGAGGTCGACGGCGCGGGCCCGTTTGAGCGCCAGCTCGGCGTCGTCTTCGACGCCCAGGTGAAACCCCACCACGGCGCACGGGCTGTTGACGTCTAGGCCAAGACCGGTGCCGACCTCGGTCGCTGACCGATGGCGCTCCAGCAGCCCTCGAAGCAGCCCCCCCCGCTCCCGTCGCGCCAGATCCCCCGAAGCCCGGTGACGGAGTACGTGCAGAGCGGCCAGCGGCGCGGCCTCCCTCAACGCCTGCTCCGTTCGAGCGCTGGCCGGCTCGTCTCCTTCCATGACCCAGATGGAGCCGAGGACCTCGGTGCCGGCTCTTATGGCGACGGCGAGCCGCATGCGAGCGCCGGCATCCGGATCTCCGAACCGGATCACACCGTCGGACGCCCACAGGTCCCGGAACACCCCTTCGTCCCGCAAGCGCCTGGTCCAGTCCTCGGGGACCCGACGTCCCAGGATGGTCTGGCGGCGGGGCTCGTCGATCGGCTGGTCGAGGTTGGAGTACGCCAGGACGTTGGATCGCGCGTCCTCGATGGTGACGGCCCCGCCGACCACGGCCGCGACCGCGTTTGCCAGGGCGAACAGGTCACCGACCGGCGTCTCGTTGCCATCGGACGGGGCCGCGCCCGTGGCGGCCACGGCGCTGGAGACCAGGGCGTGGAGCTGGTCCCACGTGATCGCCGGCGTCACGGCAAGCAGGGCGATCCCCGCCGACTGAGCCGTGCCCGCCGCCTCGCCCAGGGTGGCTCCGTCGTGCTTCAGGGCCACGGCGGCCGCCCCCGCCCCGGCCGCGTGGGCGATCAGGGGGCCCACCCCGTGGGCTGCGATGTTCACGCCGAGCACCAGGTCGCCCTGACCCAGCGCACCTGGGTCGACCGGGTCGTAGATCCGGGGCCCGTGGATCTCGACGTCCAGGCCTGCCGGCGCGG
>DATGAX010000266.1:0-2173 GCA_035312965.1 Acidimicrobiales bacterium | reverse complement strand
CCGCGGTGCTCAACGGCGACGATCCCCGCACCCGGGCCATGGCCTCGCTGACCGACGCGCCGGCCCTCCTGTACTCGGCGGCCGGCGGGCCCGGCGCCGACCTGGTGGCCGAGGACGTCGAGGTCGGCGACGACCTCCGGGCCCGTTTCGTGCTCCGCTCGCCGTGGGGGACGACCCGGGTGCGCCTCGAGGCGAGGGGGGCCCACCAGGTCGGGAACGCGCTCGCGGCCATCGCCGTCGGGGGCGTCGTCGGGGTCGGCGTGGAGGAGGCGGGGGGCGCGTTGGAGAGCGCCGTGTTGTCCCCGTACCGGATGGAGGTGCTGACCACACCGAGCGGGGCCACCCTCATCAACGACGCCTACAACGCCAACCCCACCTCGATGGAAGCGGCCCTGCGGGCGCTGGCCTCCCTGCCGGCCGGTCGCCGCATCGCCGTTCTGGGCCCGATGGCCGAGCTCGGCGTCGAAGCGGCGCCGGAGCACCGCCGCATGGCCGCACTCGCCGCCGAGCTGGGGGTGGAGGTCCTGGCGGTGGGAACGGCCGCTTACGGCGTGGCCCCCGAGGAACGCATCGAGGACGTCGTGGACCGCTTGGCCGTCAGTGGGCCGGGCGTCGCCATCCTGGTCAAAGGGAGCCGGGTCGCGGCCCTCGAGCGCGTCGCGGCCGGGCTGGCCGGTGGCGAGCGGGAGCCGGGCCGGCCCGGGTAGGGCCCCGCACGGGCCGGATCCCGGCCGCCGGAGCGACCGTGGGAGACGGGCGGAACTTTGTCCGGGTCAGGCGCGCTGGAGGTCGCGCAGCTGGCGCCAGCGGATGAGCTCCACGCCCGGCCGGGCCGACAGCACCCGCAGCGAGTCGGAGGTCATGGCCAGGTCGTGGTCGGCCACCCGGGCCGGCCAGTCCGGGTCGATGGCCCGCAGCTCGGCGGTGTCCATGGCCGGGCGCAGCACCACCTCCGTCACCCCCGGTCGCAGGCCCGACAGCAGGTGGTCGAGGGCACCGGCCGTGCTGCGGCCCCCGGTCACCCGGATGAGGTGGTCGGGCGACGCGACCTTCTCCTGCGCCGCCAGCTCGCGGAAGGGGAACCCCAGCCGGGCGTGGTCGGACGAGTCGGGCAGCCGCAGCGGCAGCCCGAAGTCCACGGCCATCTCGAGGGCCACGTCGAAGAACTCCGGTCTCGACTCGAGCGCCCCCAGGTGGCAGCTCAGATGGGTCACGTCGAAACCCCAGTAGATGGCCCGCTCGATCTGGGCCCGGCACTCCCGCCGGACCTCCTCGGTGTCGGCGTGGTCCCACAGATCCTCGACCGTCCTCGGGAAGCCGCCGTCCCCGTCGAGCAGCGAAGGGCAGTACGTGATGGGCCCCCACCGGAGCAGGTCCAGCTCGGCGTTGAGCGTCAGGTGGACCCCGACGTCCTCGCCCCGGTAGCGGGCGGCCGCCTCCCGGGCCCACGGCCCCGGGACCACCAGGCCGGCGCCCCGGCCCATGCCCTCGCGCAGCGCGCTGTACACACCGGCGTTGGCCGCGTGGGATATGCCCAGCCCGTCAAACGTGACGAGCAGCAGGCAGCTGTCGGGGGGGTAGCCGAGAGCCTCGGCGAGCGAGGTCAATCAGCGCTCGATCAGGGTCCCGGTGCCCAGCCCGCCTCCGCAGCACATGCTCACCAGGGCCCGCCGCCCGCCCGTCCGCTCGAGCTCGTGCAACGCCTTCGTGATGAGGATCACGCCCGTACCGCCGAGGGGGTGGCCGAGGGCGATGGCCCCGCCGTTGGGGTTGACGGCGGCCGGGTCCGAATGGACCTCCTTCTGCCAGGCGAGTACGACCGAGGCGAAGGCTTCGTTGATCTCGAACACGTCGATGTCCTCGATCGACAGCTTGGACCGCTCGAGGAGCAGGTTCGTGGCGTCGATCGGCCCGGTGAGCATGAGGACGGGGTCCACGCCGACCAGGCAGTGATGGGTGAGGCGGGCCTTGGGTGTGAGCCCGAGGGCGGCGGCCCGCTCCGCGGTCATGAGCAGCACGGCGGCCGCCCCGTCGGAGATCTGTGACGACGTGCCGGCCGTGTGCACGCCGTCCTCGCGCGCCACGGGCTTGAGGTTGGCCAGCGCCTCCCGGGTGGTGTCCCGCAGTCCCTCGTCGCGGGTGACGGTGTTCGACGCGCCGGTCGGCTTGCCCT
>DATGAX010000265.1:0-6702 GCA_035312965.1 Acidimicrobiales bacterium | reverse complement strand
CCAGGCCAACGCCATCCAACCGACGACCTTCAGCTACCAGGTGTCCATCCTGGTGGTGGCGGCCGTCGTGCTGGGCGGATCGGGCAACCTGCTCGGGGTGATCTTCGGCGGGTTCCTCGTGGCGTGGCTGCCTGAGCGCTTCCGCAACTTCGAGAGCTACAGGTTCCTCGTCTTCGGCGCCGCCCTCGTGGTGGTCATGATCATCCGGCCCGAGGGCCTCATCCCGTCCCGTCGCCACCGGGCCGAGATCGCCGAGGGGGCGGCCGGCGGGGGCATGGCCGCGCCGCTGATGCCGCCCGATGTCGAGGGGGCGTCGTGACCGACGCCGCCCTGCTCGACCTGCAGAAGGTGAGCATCCGCTTCGGCGGCGTGGTGGCCATCTCGGAGCTGGATCTGCAGGTACCGGAGGGCGCCATCTTCGGCCTCATCGGACCCAACGGGGCGGGCAAGACGTCCTGCTTCAACGTGGTGACCGGCGTCTACCAGCCGACCGACGGCCGGGTCGTCTTCGAAGGCCGAACGCTGACCGGCCTGAAGCCGCACCAGATCACCCAGCTGGGCGTGGCTCGCACCTTCCAGAACATCCGGCTCTTCCCGGAGATGTCGGCGCTGGAGAACGTGATGGTCGGCGCCGACGCCCAGCACCACACCGGTCTGCCCGGGGCGCTGCTCGGCCTGGCCCGCCATAGGCGCGAGGAGCGGGAGGGCCGCCGGGTGGGCCTCGAGCTGCTCGAGTTCGCCGGCATACTGGAGACGGAGCAGGAGGCCGCCCGCAACCTGCCATACGGCAGCCAGCGCCGCCTCGAGATCGCCCGGGCCATGGCCACCCAGCCTCGGCTGCTGCTGCTCGACGAGCCGGCTGCCGGCATGAACCCGGCCGAGAAGCAGAGCCTGGCCGCGCTGATCCAGCGGGTGCGCCAGCGGGGCGTCACCGTCCTGCTGATCGAGCATGACATGGGGGTCGTCATGTCGGTCTGCGACCGCATCGCGGTCCTCGACTTCGGCCGCAAGATCGCCGAGGGCAGTCCGGGGCAGGTGCGTGAGTCTCCTGCGGTCATCGAGGCCTACCTCGGCCGGCCCGACGTCGGCGAGGACGACGCGTTCGAGGATCTGGAGGCCGGCGATGCTCCTTGAGGTCACCGACATGCACGTCTTCTACGGCCAGGTGCAGGCGCTCAAGGGCGTCTCGATGGGCGTGGACGCGGGCGAGATCGTCGCCCTCATCGGGGCCAACGGGGCGGGCAAGACCACCACCCTCAAGACAATCTCCGGCCTGCGCCCGGTGCGTCGGGGGCGCCTCACCCTCGACGGTGAGGACATCACCCACCTGGCCGGTCACAAGCGCGTCAGCCTCGGGCTGTGCCAGGCGCCCGAAGGGCGGGGCATCTTCCCGGGCATGACCGTCGTGGAGAACCTCGAGATGGGCGCCTACGACCGCAAGGGCTCCTTGGTCGACGACTTCGATCGCGTGTTCTCGCTGTTCCCCCGACTGGGGGAGCGGCGCAAGCAGCTCGGCGGCACGCTCTCCGGGGGGGAGCAGCAGATGCTGGCCATCGGGCGGGCCCTCATGGCGCGGCCGAGAGTGCTGCTCCTCGACGAGCCGTCCATGGGCCTGGCCCCCAAGCTGGTCAGCCAGATCTTCTCCATCCTCAAGGAGATCAACCAGCAGGGCACCACCATCCTCCTGGTGGAGCAGAACGCCGTCCAGGCGCTCTCGCTGGCCCACCGGGCGTACGTCCTGGAGCTGGGCCGCATCGTCCGGGAGGCGCCTGCCCGGGACCTGCTGGCCGACCCGGCGGTGCGGGCCGCCTACCTCGGGGGAGAGACCTGACGCGCTCCGCTGAGGCGGAGCAGGGCGTTGACCGCGGCCGCCGCCACAGGGCTTCCGCCGCGGCGGCCCTTGTTGGTGATGGAGATGGCTCGGAGGGTCGAGTCCCACAGGGCTTCCTTGGCCTCCGCGGCACCGACGTAGCCGACCGGTAGCCCGACGACGAGGGCGGGCCGGACCCCGCCCTGCTGGTGCAGGTCCAGCAGTCGGGCCAGCGCGGTAGGGGCGTTGCCGACCACCCACACCGCCCCCTCCGGGTGGTCTGCGGCGGCCTGTTCGATGGCCGCCTCCGACCGGGTGGCCCGACCGTGCTGGGCGGCCGGGGCGCGGTCGAGGTAGCAGACCACCTCGGTGTCGCGGCCCACCGCCGGCATGCCGGCCACGACCATCCGGGCGTCACACACCACCGTCGCCCCCCGGCGCAGCGCGGCGACACCGGCCGCCACCGCGTCGGAGCCGATGCGGGCCGACGCGGCGAACGACTCGTCGGCGGTGGCGTGGATCATCCGGGCCACGACCTGTCGCTCCGGCTCGGGCCACGCGCCCAGGTCGACCAGGCCGGCCATGATGGCGAACGACTCGGCCTCGATCGGGTGGACGCCGGGCTCGGCCCGATCATGTTCGGAAGTGGACAACTCGGCGCCGATCTTCGCGCACGATCGCCTGGGCCGGGCCGACCTCGATGGCATCGGCCGGGCAGACCTCGATGCAGGCCAGGCAGTCGGTGCACCGGGCGTCCTCCACTGCGGGCCGGCCCGGCGCCGGCGACAGCGCCCCGGTCGGGCAGGTCGCCAGGCAGACGCCGCACGCCGTGCACGACGGCGCGATGCGCACCGTCACAACGGGTAGCCCCGCGGCGTCACCATGCGCGCCCCGAGCCACACCGTCCGGGTCGAGCCGACGATTACTAGGGACAGCATCCCCACCGTTCCGGGGTCCAGCTCGCCGAGGGTGGTGCGCAGGACCGCCTGGCCCGGGCGGCCGATGTCGGTCAGCACCGCCGCCGGCGTGGCCGGCGGGCGGTGGGCGGCCAGGATGGCCAGCGCCTCCGACAGGTGGAATGAGCGGCGCTCCGAGCGGGGGTTGTAGAAGGACACCACGAAGTCGGCCTCGGCCACCGCCCGCACCCGGCGGGTGATCACCTCCCACGGGGTCAAGAGATCCGACAACGACACCGCGGCGTGGTCATGACCCAGCGGCGCCCCGAGGACGGCCGCCCCGGCCAGCGCCGCCGTCACCCCGGGGACGACGGTCAGCGCGGGATGCCCGGCGTCCGGTGCCAGCTCGCAGGCCAGCGACGCCAGGGCGTACACGCCGGGGTCTCCGGAGCACACCAGCGCCACCCGGGCCCCGCCTGCGGCGCGGGCCAGGGCGTCGCGCACCCGGGCCACCTCGGCGCCGATGGGGGAGCGGATCACCGTCTGCGCCGGGCGCAGCAGATCGGAGGCCTGGTCGACGTAAGGCCCGTAGCCGATGACCACGTCGGCGTGGCGCACCGCGGCGGCGGCCTCCGGGGTGCGCCGGTCGGCCCGGCCCGGCCCGAGCCCGACCACGGCCAGGTGGCCCGCCGGCCCGAGGCGGCGGGCCACGGCGACGGTGCAGTCACCGGAGGCGCCGACCTCCTTGCCGGTGACGAGCACGGCTCCCGGGCCGGCGGCCACCAGGGCGGCCGCCTCGGCCACCGACGGGGTGCCCACCGCGGCGGCGACCACCGGGCTCGGGTGGGGGACGGGCTGGCCGGCCAGGACCGGGGCGGGAAAGGTCAGCAGCGGGACCGAGCGCGAGCGGGCCAGCTCGACGACGGCCGGCTCGTCCGCCTTGAGGTCGACGGTGGCCACCGCCGCCACCGACGCCGGGGCCCGTCCGGCCGAGGCGAGGACGGCGTCGACGGTGCGGGCCAGGCCGGCCGGATCGGCCCCCCGGCTGGTCCCGACGCCGATCACCAGGGAAGGCGGCCGCAGGAGCACCTCGTGCTCGCCCGGCGCCCGCCCGGCGTCCGTGACCGTGACCGCCCCTCCCTCCGTCCCGGGCTCGAACGGCGGCCGCCACCCTTCGAGCCCCGGCTCCCAGGCGACCCGCGGGGGCTGCCCGTCCAGCCAGCGGCGGGTCACCGACGCCACATCCCCTTCGACGGAGAAGCCGGGAAGGCGGTCGAGGGCGGGCAGACCGGCCAGGTCGGTGGCGGTGGACACGACGGGTACGGCGGACAAAAGGGCGGCCACCTCGGCGGCCAGCTGGTTGGCCCCGCCGGCATGGCCGCCGGTGAGCGCCACCGCGAAGCGGCCGGCGTCGTCAATGCAGACCACCGCCGGATCGGTGGCCTTGTCCCGGAGGAGGGGCCCCACGGCGCGGACCGCGATGCCGGTGGCGGCGATGACGACGAATCCGTCGGCCGCCGTCCATTCCTGCCGGAGGGTCTCGGCTACGCCGCCGTGGCGGTGCTCGTAGGGCAGCCGGCGGGCCAGCGTGGCACCGGCCTGGGTGAGCGAGATCGAGACGACCCTCATGCCGGCGCCGGCCCCCAGCAGACGAAGACCGGGTTCTCGGCCGCCAGCCGGACGGTGCCGTCCGAACCGGCTGGCACGGCCCGGCTGATGCTCACCTGCACCATGTTCCCCAGCCTCCGGGCCGCTTCGACGGCCCGGGCCGGGGCGGCGTAGCTCGCCACGACGGTGCCTCCCGGGCGGGTCCGGCGCAGCACCTCGTCGAGCACGGCCAGGCCCCCGCCCCCCACGAACACCCGGTCGGGGTCCGGCAGGTCGCGGAGGGCGGCGGGTGCCGCGCCGGCCACGACGACGGCGGCGGTGCCGTCCAGGTTGGCGGCCAGCATTTCGATGTCGGACTCCCGCTGCTCGACGGCGTAGATCCGCAGGCCGGGGGCCAGGAAGGCGCATTCGGCGCTCACCGATCCCGATCCGGCGCCGACGTCCCACAGGACGCCGGCCGCGGGCAGATCGAGCTTGCCCAGGGCCACGGCCCGCACCTCGGCCTTGGTGATCATCCCGTCGCGGTGGGCGAAGCCGGCCTCGGGTCGGCCCCAGGCCAACCCGGCGGCGGCGGGGCGCTCCGGGGCCCGGCACACGACCACCGAGAGCGCGTCGAAGGTGCCGGCGGCCAGGTCCTCGAGGGAGCCGTGCCACAAGGCCTCGTCCGGCTCGCCGAGGCGGCTGGCGACGGTGACGTCCCGCCGCCCCGATCCGGCTGAGAGGGCCAGGCGGCCAACGGTCGCCGGCGGGCAGTCGGGGCTGCACAGCACGGCCACTTTGGGGGCGCGGGCGACCGCGTCGGCCGCCGCCGCGGGGTGGCGGCCGTGGGCCGATACCACCGCCGAGTCGTCCCAGTGCAGGCCGGCCCGGGCGAAGGCGAGGGACACGGAGGACGGCGCAGGATGGATCCGCAGCCCGCCGGCGCCGAAGCGCAGGGCGGCCAGGCGGACGATGCCGAAGAACCCGGGGTCGCCCGACGCCAGCACGCACACCCGCCGGCCGCCGGCGCGCCACGCGGCCACCCGGTCGAGGGCGGCATGGACGTCGGGTCCCATCTCCTCGCTGGGGCATCCGGGCGCAACCGCCACCGACTCCAGGTGTCGGGCCGACGCGATGACCACGTCGGCCTGCTCGACCGCCCGCCCGGCGGCCGGCCCGAACCAGCAGCCGCCGTGCACCCCGACGATGTCGACCGGCTGCGCCGGGTCAGGCACGGGCCAGCACCTCCGAGCCGTCGAAGTCCACCATGATCACGGCGAAGGCCACCTGGCCGCCAGTGAACTCCTGCCCCGCCGCCGCCGCCCTCCGGCACAGCGCGGCCAGCGGCGTGACGTCGCCCGCCGCCATGCAGGCCTCGGCGAAGTGCCGGGCCGTGGCCGTCTCCGTGGCGGCGGCCACGACCTCGTCCGGCGCGCCGCACTCCCTCGCCACCTCCTGCAGCAGGTCGACGTCCACTTTGGACCGCCGGTAGTGGGTCATGAAGACGCCGGCCGCCAGCTTGGCGATCTTGCCCGCCATCCCGACGAAGGTGACCTGGCCCACTCCGGTCGCCGCGGCGCGGCGCAGGGCGATGCCGGTGAAGTCGCCCACCTCGACGAAGCACACCGGCGGGAGGTCGGCGAACAGCCGCTGGGCCGCCGCGTCGGTCCGGCCGCCGGTGGACAGGATCACGTGGTCTCGTCCCTGGGCCGCGGCCACGTCCACCTGCTGCACGACGCTGGCCCGCCACGACGCGGTCGAGAAGGGCCGGACGATCCCGGTGGTCCCGAGGATGGAGATGCCGCCCACGATCCCGAGCCGGGCGTTGGACGTCTTGGCCGCCATCGCCCGGCCCCCGGGCACCGAGATGGTGAGGTCGACCGCTCGGTCGGTGACCTCGGCGACGGCGGCCCGGATCATGCGCTCGGGCACCGGGTTGATGGCCGGCGCCCCGACCGCCAGCCCCAGGCCGGGCAGGGTGACGGACCCGACCCCGTCACCGGCGTGCAGCCGGGCCCCCCCGGCTGGCCCGCCCGCCCAGAATGTGGCAGTTACGGTGACATGAGCTCCGTTGGTGACGTCCGGATCGTCACCGGCGTCCTTGACCACGGCGGCGCGCGCCGGGTCGCCGGCCTGGCCGTCGCTGGTGCTGAAGGTGACCCGCGGCCCACCCGGCAGGGCGACATCGACCGTTTCCGGCACCGACCCGGTCACCAGCCCGAGGACCGCCGCTTTGGCCGCCGCCGAGGCGCAGGTACCGGTCGTCCAGCCGGTGCGCAGGCCGTTGGCCCGGGCCACCTCGGGCGCGAGGGGTGGCTCGTGGGGTCGGCTGTTCACCGCCGGCGGGCCGAGGGGCGCCCGCCCGTGCTGCCCGGGCGGGACCGCAGCCGGTAGGCCGTCGTGTACGAC
>DATGAX010000264.1:0-4604 GCA_035312965.1 Acidimicrobiales bacterium | reverse complement strand
GGCCCCGGCGGCCCGCTCGCCACCGCCCTCGAGAAGCTGGACCGGGCGCTGGGCCTCGACAGCGGCGACGCCCTCGACATCGAGCTGGCCGAGGTGGATGCCGCCGTGCTGGCCACCCTGCGTGCGGGGGTCGAGGGGCACACCAAGGTGCGCATCGACTACTACTCCTACGGCCGGGACCAGCGCAGCACCCGGGTGGTGCGCCCGTGGCGGCTGTTCAACCAGGCCGGGCAGTGGTACCTCCACGCCTGGTGCGAGAACGTGTCGGCCGAGCGGCACTTCCGGGTCGACCGCATCGAGAGCGTCACCGCACTGGCCGAGGTGTTCGCCCCGCCGGCCCGCCCACGCCCCGCCCCGGACTCGGCCGCCGTGTACCACCCGCAGTCCGACGACCCGGTCTGGGTCCTGGACCTCGACCCGCCGGCCCACTGGATCGCCGAGCAGTACCCGAACGAAGCGGTCGAGGAGAGGGGCGGAAGCATCCTCCGGGTCACGCTGCGGGCCGCCCGGTCGGCCTGGCTGGAGCGCCTGCTGCTGCGGGCCGGGTCGGATGTACGCGTCGTCCAGGGGGACCGGGCGTTCGGGGCCGCCGCCGCCTCCCGGGTCCTGGCCCGCTACCGCGCTTCTTCGGAGGATCCGGTCTTATAGGGTGAGCCCCCGTGTCCGAGCCCGAGCCCCCGGTAGGAGCACCGGCGGGGCCGGTCCCGGAGCCGTCCCCCCAGCCCCCCCCGGGGCCCATGCCCCCCGCGTCCGCCGCTCCCGCCCCCCAGCCCCCCTTGGACCGGCCCGACACCGCCAACGGCCCGCTGCCCCCTCCGCCCGGCGCCGCCCGCCGCCGTTCCCGGACCCGCCGCGTGGTCATCGAGTGGGTCTCGATCATCGGCGTGGCGGTACTGGCTGCCGTCCTCCTGCGCCTGTTCGTCATCGGGGTGTACTACATCCCGTCCGGGTCGATGGAGCCGACCCTCAAGATCGGCGACAAGGTGCTGGTCAACAAGCTCAGCTACCACATGCACTCCGTGCACCGGGGCGACGTGGTGGTGTTCAAGCGGCCCAAGAACGACTACGACGTCACCATCAAGGACCTCATCAAGCGGGTGATCGGCCTGCCCGACGAGACCATTTCGGCCTCCGGTGGCCACGTGTTCGTCGACGGTCAGCCCATCAAGGAGCCGTGGCTTCCGAAGGGCATCACCACCGCCACTTTCGGGCCCGTTCACATCCCCGCCGGCGAGTACTTCGTCATGGGGGACAACCGGCCCGACTCCGCCGACTCCCGCGTCATCGGCCCCATCCCGGGCAACCTCATAGTGGGCCGGGCCTTCATCGTCATCCTCCCGATCGGCCACATCGGCACGCTGTGACATGCCCGGGCGGGCGCCCCGCCGGCCCGCCCTCCTCCGCCCCGGCGGGGGTCAGGCTCGGCCCACCGCCGCCACCATGCGGCTGACGTGATCGGAGTACACCCCGTCCAGGCCCAGGCTGACCAGGTGGACCAGATCCTCCTCCGTCTGGGCGTCCCAACCGAAGGCCCGCAGCCCTACCGCGTGCACCTCCCGCACCGCGTCGGTGGTCCACTGCGACCGGTGCAGGTTGAGCGCCGCCACCTCGGCCGCGGCCAGAGCCGACACCCGGGCCGCCAGCCCCTCCTTCATCCAGGCCACGTTGCTGGACTCGACCAGGTGAGCTTCTGGGGCGGTGCGCCGCCACGCCGCCATCGGGCGCCAGTCGTTGTGGCACAGCCAAAGCCGGTCCGCCGCTCCCGCGGCCCGGGCCGCTTCGACCAGCGGCACCAGCGCGGCCGGATCCTTGACGTCGACCGACAGCTCGAAGTCGGTCCCGCAGGAGGTGTACAGCTCCTCCAGGGTCGGGATGTGCCCGGGCAGTTCCTCGCGCCAGGCCGTGGATATGGCCCGCCGGCGCCAGATGGGGCCGAGGACACCGTCGTGGTCGAGGACCACAGCCCCGTCTGCGGTGAGCCAGGCGTCGGTCTCGAGTCCGTTGGCCCCCAGATCCAGGGCCCGGGCGAAGGCGGCGATGGTGTTCTCGGGGCGCTCGGCCCGGGCGCCGCGGTGCGCGAAGGCGATCATGTGTCCGGAATGTTCCGTTGTTTCGTGATGGTGCGCAAAATGCGGTATGCCGCTCAAGGCGCGCGGCTCGGTGCCGATGCACGTTACGTGAACAACAGCCGGGCTCGCCGTAGGAACCCCGCCGCCATCGTCCGGGCCACATGCCCGACGTGTGGCGATGTGGAGCTGACGGTCCACGACGTCCAGGTCCAGCTGTGCGTCACCACCGCCTTCTCCAGCTACTCGTTCCTGTGCCCGGCCTGCTCGTTCATCGTCAACAAGGAAGCCAACGACGCCGTCGTCGAATCCCTGACCTCGGCTGGGTCCCGCCTGGTCGCATGGAGCATGCCGGCCGAACTCGACGAGCCCAAGGCCGGCCCCAAGATCAACCACGATGACCTCCTCGAGTTCCACCTGGCGCTCGAGGCGGCGGACTGGGAGCGGGAGTTGGCTCTGCTCGCTTCGAAGGGGTAAGACGAGTCTGTGCACCTGAGCCCCGTGTGGTTCGCCCCCCTCGCCGCCGGCGCGGCCGGCGCCGCGCTCCTGGCCGGCACCGCCGCGCTGGTCCGCCGCGAGGTCTCCCGGCTGCAGAGCACGCTGCGACCCCTGCGGGTCCGCTCCCGCCGACGGCCATAGTCGGGGCCCACCGGTAGACTCGCCTCCGTGCTGGATCTCAGCCCGGAGAAGCTGTTGATGCTGGCGACGGTGGCCCTCGTCGTCCTCGGCCCCAACCGGCTGCCGGGCGCCGCCCGCACCCTGGGACGCCTCATCGGGCAGATGCGGTCCATGTCGACCTCTTTCCAGGCCGAGGTCCGCGACGCCCTGCACGACCCGCAGGACGCGTTCTCCTCGGCCGTGGCCGAATTCAAGCCGGGCGACCTCCACCCGGGCCGGGTGCGCCAGTCGGTCCGGCGCGCCGTGGCCGACACCCTCGCCCCGCCGACACCCTCCAACGGGGCGGCCGGCCCGACCCCCGCCCCGCCGCCCGCATACGGACCTCCCGGCGCCGGGGCCCTGCCCGACGATCCGGGGTTCAACTAGGCCCCTGGCCGCCCCACCCGTCCCGCTAGCCTTGAGCAGGGTGCAGAGATGACCGCCACCGCCGACGATCGACTCGAAGGCGGCACCCCGGGCGACCGCCCGGCCGGCGCCTCGGGCCGGTCCGCTCCGTCGCCGGCCGGCTCCGAGGCGGGGACGATGACCCTGCTGGAGCACCTGGCCGAGCTGCGCCGACGGGTCCTCATATCGCTCCTTGCGGTGACGGTGGCCTCCGTCGGCGCCTGGTTCTTCTACGGCCAGACGTTGCATTTCATGACCAGCGCCTACCGCCAGTATGCCCAGCACCACCACCAGCTGACCGACAAGCTGATCATCACGAGCCCGCTGGAGGGCTTCACCACCCGGCTCAAGGTCACCATCTACACCGGAATCGCTCTGGCCTGCCCGGTGATCTTCTGGGAGCTGTGGCGGTTCATCACCCCGGGGCTCTACCGCAACGAGAAGCGGTACATCGTGCCGTTCGTCGCCGCCGCGGTCGTGCTCTTCAGCGGAGGCGTCGCCACCGCCGTGCTGGTGTGGCCCAAGGCCCTGGACTGGCTGATCAACGTCAGCGGCTCACAGGTCGCCACCCTCTTCTCGCCCTCCTCCTACGCCGGGCTGTACGTCACCATGTGCCTGGTCTTCGGGTTGGTGTTCATGTACCCGCTGGTCGTGGTCTTCCTGGAGCTTTCGGGCGTCGTCCCGAGCGCCACGTGGCGTAAGTGGCGCCGGCCGGCCATCGTGGTGCTCTGCCTGGTGGCCGCGGTGATCACCCCGAGCAGCGACCCGTTCTCGTTCCTGGCCATGGCCGTGCCGATGCTCGTCCTCTACGAGCTCAGCATCGTGGTGGGCCGGCTGATGCACAAGTAGGCGGCCACGCCCCCCGCCGCCGGTTCGGTTCCCGACCCGCCCGCCGAGGGCCCCGAGGCCCCGACCACCACGCGCCTCCGGTTCCAGGCCGGCCTGGGCTTCGAGCTCGACGGGTTCCAGGCCCGGGCCCTGGACGCCCTGGACGAGGGCGGCAGCGTCGTGGTGGCCGCTCCGACCGGGTCGGGCAAGACGGTGGTGGCCCAGTACGCCGTGGCCCGTGCCCTCGACGAGGGGTGCAAAGCCTTCTACACCACCCCGCTCAAGGCCCTGTCCAACCAGAAGTACTGGGAGCTGGTCAAGCGGCACGGCACCGACAACGTCGGCCTGCTGACCGGTGACAACTCGGTCAACGGCACCGCCCCCGTCGTCGTCATGACGACCGAGGTGCTGCGCAACATGATCTACGCCTCGTCGGCCGCCCTGGACGGGCTGCGTTACGTGGTCCTGGACGAGGTCCACTACCTGCAGAACGCCTACCGGGGACCGGTGTGGGAGGAGGTCATCATCCACGCCCCGGCCGGCGTGGACCTGGTGTGCCTCAGCGCCACGGTGTCCAACGCCGAGGAGCTGGCGGACTGGATCCGCACGGTGCGGGGGGCCACGACCGCCGTCATCGAGGACCGCCGG
>DATGAX010000263.1:0-4243 GCA_035312965.1 Acidimicrobiales bacterium | reverse complement strand
GGCGGTCGGGGGGGGCGGGATGGTGACGCCGAGCATCTTGGCCAGAGCCGGGATGCTGCCCGAGAACTGGTGGGCCGCCCGGCGCAGATCGGGCGGGGCGTCGGCCGGCAGCCCGGCCGGTACCACGGACCGGCGGATGGGGGACTCCGCCACCGCTTCGAGCATGGACGCCCACAGATCGGCGGACGTGTCGGGGCTCATCGTGGCCCCGGCCGCCTCCGCCAGCCGGCCGGCCAACTCCGGTTCCAGCCGGGCCCCCGCGTCGGGCGGGCGCCCCGACAGGCGGACGGCGCGCACCACCCGCCCGGAGTCGAGCTGGGCCGTGATCTCATCCACCCACCCGGCGTGCAGCTTGGCCACCCGGGCGTCGATGGCCTCCCGCAGCCGGCCGGCCAGCGCCCGGCTCTCCTCGTCGCGGGCCATGTCGGCGCCGGCCGCCACCGAGCGCAGGTCGCGCATGGAGATGTCGTCGATGGCGGCGACCGCGGCCTCGGCCCGGTCGCGCCACTCGGCGGCGCGCAGTCGGGGCAGAAGTGTCTCGGCCAGGGCCAGCAGGGCCTCCGCGTTCGGCGCCGGGCGGCCCTCTGCCTCCGCCTTCTCCCGCTCGAGGTGCAGCGCGGTGCGCACCGCCGGGATGCCACCGCGCAGCAGGGGCTCGGCGATGGCCTGCTCCTCGGGTGGCAGGGACTCCATCACGCTCTTGCGATGTGCCGAACCGGGGTTGAGGCGGCGGGCCTTGCCCCGGTCGGCCCGATCGGCCCGCTCCGCCCGCTCAGCCCGATCGGCCTGGGACGAGGTTCGCACCGGTCCCTCCGGCCGCTCACCGGAGCGGGGCGGCCTCCGCTCGCCGGCCGGGCGGGGCGGTCGGCCGCCGGCGCCATCGCGGGGGCGGCCGCGCTCGTCGGGCCCGCGCTCGGCGCCGGGTGCGTGCTCGCTGCGCCCGTCTCGCTCCCCGTGTGACGGGCGCCGGCCCCGATCGTCGCCCCGTGCCGGGGGACCGCCCTCCCGGCGGGGCCGCCCTTCGCCTCCTCCAGCCACGGGCCGGCGCTCGCGCCGGCGGTCGTCGTCGCCGCGCCGGTCCCGACGATCGGCCCGCCCGACCAGCTGGGTGGTGACGCCGGGCCCGTCGGGGCGGCCCGGTCCCACCACCTCGATGGTCTCCGGCGCCGCCCGTGCATCGCCCTTGGGCGCGGCGACCGACGTGATGACTATCCCTTCCAGCTCGAACTCGGCCTCCGCCTTCAGAACGTCGCCCGCCTTCGCCCCCTCGTAGAGCAGCCCGCCGTCGAGCACCCCTTTCGGCTGGCGGGCCCCGGCCGCCCGCCACGTCCACGTGCCGTCGGGGCGCGCGCTAGTGAGTTCGATCTCGATTCTGCGGGGCACGCCTCAACGCTATCGGAGGACGGCCCGAGCCGTGCTGGGCTGATGGCGGTTGGTTAGCCTGCGCAGATGGTCCCGGTGCTGATGGTCCACGGCTTCGCCTCGTCGTACGAACGCAACTGGCGGGAGCCGGGCTGGGTGGACGTGCTCCAGGAGGAAGGCCACGAGGTCATGGGCCTCGACCTGCTCGGCCACGGCGACGCCCCCAAGCCGGCCGACCCCGAGGCCTACCGGGACATCGACCGCGGGGTCGAGGCCGCGCTGCCGGGCGAGGGCCCGGTCGACGCGGTGGGCTTCAGCCTCGGCGGCCAGCTGCTCCTTCGGGTGGCGGCTCGCCGCCCCGATCGGTTCCGGCGCATCGCCATCGGGGGCGTGGGGGACAACATCTTCAGCCCCTCCACCTCCGAGCCGGCGGCCGAGGCCATCGAGACGGGGACGGTGGGCGAGACCGGCCACGAGGCACTCGGCGCCTTCGCCCGCTTCGCCCAGGGGGCGGGCAACGACCCGGCCGCCCTGGCCGCGTGCATGCGCCGGCCTCAGGAGCCGATCACCGATGAGCTCGTGGCCCAGGTGAAAGTGCCGGTCCTGGTGGTCCTGGGTGACCGGGACTTCGCCGGGCCGGCCGACCGGTTGATGGCGGCGCTTCCCGATGCCCGGCTGGTCACCCTGGCCGGCGCCGACCACTTCGGCACGCCCAAGGACTTCCGCTTCATCGACGCGGTGGTCGAATTCCTCCGGTAGGGGGTGCTCCACTAGGGTGGCGAGGATGGGTCGAGGAGCACGTTCCACCGTTCGCTGGAAGCACGATCGGATCCGCCGCAAGAAGGCGCGGGACGCCCGGGCCAAGGCGGCCCGCGGGGAAGCCCGCAAGTCGGCCGCCCCGGCCGCGGGCTAGCTAACCGCCCGGCGGACCCGGCCGGTTGGGGGTCCAGGCCGCCCGGCCCGGTACCCGACCCGTCCGCATGCGCCAGTAGGACTCCCACGCCCCGTCGCCCGCGCCGGCTGTAGCCACCGCCGCGGGCAGCCCGAGATCGAGGTCCGGAACCAGCCCGGGAGAAGCGTCGGTCGCCGCGTCCAGGCCGGCGTCGGACCGTCGGGCGGCCCGCTCGTCGGCGCGGATCCACTGCCAGAAGATGGGGATGAAGCCGAAGAGGGTGGCCGCCTCGGTCGACACCCACAGAAGCCCGCCGCCGGCGTGGGTGCTCGAAAGGCTGTACATCGACGCGATGGACTGGTGCGACGACAGGATGGCCAGCCCGAGGATGACCTCTGGGGGCCCACCGAGCAGGATGTTGACCATCCGGGCCCCGTAGCCCATGCGCCAGTGCACGATAGGGTCGAGTCCCACCATCGGCCACCAGTAGAGGGTGGCGCCGAAGAGGAAGACGACGTTCATGATGTCCATCAGCCACATGTGGAGCATGGCCGTCTGGATCAGCGAGCTGAGGAAGAAGCCGAACATCACCCCGAAGTAGAGGCCCCACACCACCACCGGGAAAGTAAGCAGTGCGAACGGTCTGGAACGGAGGACCCGGAGCCACAGCGTCTTGGTCCGGCGGCTGGAGGTCTGCAGCAGCAAGGTGGAGGGCGCCCCGAGGGCCAGCAGGGGCGCGGCCACGACCATCAGCAGCAGGTGCTGGATGACATGGGCCTCGAAGTAGGTGGCCGTGAAGGTCGCCACCGGCGACTGGATGGCCAGGTCGACGGCCACCAGGCCGGCCAGGAAGCAGGCGACCCGCCGGCGGGGCCAGCGACGACCCCTTGACGCCAGCTGCCAGTCGGCCCGCAGGTACCAGTACGCCACGCCGATCAGCACCGCCACCGTGAACAGAGCGAACGGCCCGTCCTGCCACCGGGTCAGAGCGTTGTGGACGCTCCACGGAATGTGGTTCATCGGCATCGGCGGGGCGAGCCTACCCCCAGGGGCCTCCGCACTCCGTTACGGATAACTGCGATTATCCGGAAGTACCGGGTTGGCGCCACCGGGCCCGGGTCCGCGTCCCGCCGCCGGCGCCCCGGTACCCTCGCCCGGAGTGGCTCCCCCGCCCGTGCCCGGCCTCACCCTGAGGCGGCGCCTGTCCGACGCCGCCACGGTGGCCGACGCCCTCGAGGCGTGGCTGGTCCACCTGGGGGCGGCCAAGCCGGCGGCGGCCACCCTGGCCGGCTACCGGCGCGACATCGGGGGCATCGCTGGGCGCCTGGCCGTCCTGGAGGGTCACGTGGCGGCGACGGCGGACGGGTCGGTCCCGCCCGGCGCCGCCGCCCGGGTGGCGGTGCGCGACCTGGACCGCCAGGCCCTCGTGGCCGCGTTCGCCAGCTGGGCCGCCGACCATGCCGCGGCGTCGGTCCGGCGGGCCCATTCGGCGTGGTCCGGATTCTTCGACTACCTGGTCGCCGAGGGGGTGATCGAGGGAAACCCGATGGCCGCCGTACCCAAGCCCAAGTCTCCGTCCAGCCTGCCGCGGTCCATCCGGGCGCCGGGAGCCGTCACCCGCCTCCTCCAGGCCGCGGCCCAGCCTGACCGGCGGGCCCGCGACCCCTGGCCGGCCCGGGACCTGGCCCTGGTGGCCACGTTCTGCGTAACCGGGATTCGCGAGGCCGAGGCGGCCGGGCTCTCCATCGGCGCCCTGGCCGGCGAGGCGGGGGCGCGGCGCATGGAGGTCAAGGGCAAGGGCGGCAAGGTCCGGCCCGTCCCCGTCGACCCCGCCCTCGACCGGGTGCTGGACGCCTACCTCGAGGAACGGGAGCGGCGGTTCCCGAAGGAGGACCTGGACCACCCGGCGACGCCGCTGTTCGTCGACGTGCGGGGCCGGCGCATGACCGTCGACCAGATCCGTTATCTCGTCGAGAAGCTGTACGTGCG
>DATGAX010000262.1:0-3309 GCA_035312965.1 Acidimicrobiales bacterium | reverse complement strand
GCCGGTGGGCGAAGTGCATCTCCGGGAACGTGTCGGCCAGCGCGCTGTACGGGCTGCCCTTGCCGGGCAGCCGCGGGGTGTCGTGGTTGCCGGTGATGAGCGCCACCCGCACGCCGTGGTCGCGGATACGGGTGAGGGCGGACTGGGCGATCCGGAAGGACCGGTAGGTGGGTCGGGGATGGTCGAAGATGTCTCCCAGCCACACCACCAGATCCGGCCTCTGATCGAGGGCCAGGTCCACCGCTTCCTGGAAGGACTGCTCGAAGTCGAACTCGCGCTGATTGACCCCGCCCTCGGTGGTGTACGGGTAGTAGGACCGGCCCAGGTGGGCGTCGCCGAGGGCCGCAATGCGCATGTGCTCCAGCCAACCAGACAGGTGGGACTAATACCAACGATGTAGTTTAGGCTCGCAGGGTGATCGCGGACGGCACGCACGGCACGGAGCGCACGGAGCGCACGGTGCGCACGGACGGCACGGACGGCACGGACGGGACGGACGGCAGCCGCCGCCGGGGCAGCCGGGCGCCCGGCTCGAGCGCCCGGGCCGCCTACCGGTCGGCCCGGCGGCGTCGGCGGGCCTTGCTGGCGGCGGCCGCCGTCCTGGCCGGGGCCGCCGTCCTGGCCGGGGTTGCCGTCCTGGCCGGAGCTGGAGCGGGCCCGGCGGGCGGAGCCGGAGCATCCGCCCGGGCCGCGACCACGGCAGCGGTGGTCCTGGCGCTGCTGGCCGCCGGTCTGGCCGCCTCCGCCGTGGCCGGGCCGGGCCGGCGGGACATCGACCGGTGGCGGCGGGGCGCCGCCGGCGAGGAGTGGACGGCCGGCCTGCTCGACGGCCTGCCGCGGCGACGATGGGCGGTCTGGCACGATCTCCCGGTGCCCGGCAGCCGCGCCAACATCGACCATCTGGTCGTGGGTCCCACCGGGGTGTGGGTGGTGGACACCAAGACGACGCGGGCCGAGGTCCGCTCCGGCTGGCGGTCCGTACGGCTGGGTGACCGCCGTCTGGACGTGGCCCCGACGAGGTGGGAGGCCGAGGTCGTCGCCGACCGGCTGGCCGCCGAGCTGGGCGACGAGGCCGTCCGGACCGGAGCAGTACGGGCCGTGGTCGCCCTGCACTCGCCCTCCGTGCGGGGGGACGGCGGCGGGCTGCGACCCCGGGGCCGGAAGGTGGACGGCGTGCCCGTCGTGCCGGCCGGGGCCCTGCTGCGGCGGCTGCGGCGGGGTCGGCGCCGGTTGGCCGGTCGGGACCGGCGGGTGGTCGGCGAGGCGCTGCAGCGATGCTTCGGCGCCCCGGGCGGCGGGCGGCTGTGACCGGCGGGGCGAAGCCCGTAGAGCCCACGCCGGCGGCCACCGTGGTCCCCCTGCGCGACGCTCCGTCGGGTCTCGAGGTGCTCCTGCTCAGGCGCAACTCGCGCGGCACCTTCGGGGGGATGTGGGTGTTCCCCGGGGGCCAGGTCGACGAGGAGGACGGCGCCGGCCACCCCGATCAACGTGCCGATCCGGGCGCCGAGCTGGCCGCGGCCCGCACCGCGGCGGTCCGGGAGGCGCGCGAGGAGGCCGGCATCGACCTCGATCCGGACAGCCTGGTCGTGCTCTCGTTCTGGCTGCCGCCGCCCGAAGCGCCCCGCCGCTTCGCCACGTGGTTCTTCCTCGCCCCGGTGGCGCCCGGGCCCGACGTGGTCGTGGATCTGGCCGAGATCCGCGAGCACCGCTGGCTGGCGCCGGCCATCGCGATGGAGCGGCGCGACGGCGGCGAGATGGAACTGGCCCCGCCCACCTTCACGACCCTGTGGTGGCTGGCCGCCCACGACGGCGTGGCCGACGCGCTGGAAGCGGCCCGACGGGAGACGCCGGGTCGGTTCGAGACGCGCATCGCCTTCACGCCGGACCAGCGGTTGGGCGCCACCCTGTGGGCTGGTGACGCCGGTTACGAGGACGGCGACATGGAACGGCCGGGACCGCGCCGGCGCCTGGTCATGGACCCCGCCGGGTGGAGGGTCGAGATCCGGTCGTGAGCCCGGCCCGGCCGCTGCGGTTCGACCCGATCCTCGAGGCGCGCCGCCAGTGGGAGGCCCACGGGTGGTCCGCCGCGGCGCCCGGGATGGCGGCGGCGACGTCGATCATCCGGGCCCACCAGATCTACCTGGCCCGGGTGGACGCGGTGCTCCGCCCGAAGGAGCTGAGTTTCGCCCGCTACGAGCTGCTGATGGTCCTGCTGTTCAGCCGGAGAGGGTCCCTGCCGCTGAGCAAGCTGGGGGCCCGCCTCCAGGTGCACCCGACCAGCGTCACGAACGCAGTGGACCGCCTCGAGCAGCAGGGGCTGCTGCGCCGGGTCGCCCACCCCACGGACGGTCGGACGACCCTGGCCGAGATCACCGGCGCCGGCCGGCGGGCGGCCGAGGAGGCGACCAGGGCCCTCAACGCCGAGGTGTTCGAGCGGCCCGGGCTGGACGGTTCCGAGCTGGACGACCTGCTACGGATAGTCGGCCGCCTGCGGGCCCAGGCCGGCGACTTCGAAGTGGACGATTGAGGTGGCGCTCTAGTCGACGAGCGCGGACACGTGGGCCGGCGCGCCGGGCCGGGCCTCCGGCGGCGGAGGGGTGCGGGCCAGCAGGTCCCGGTACAGGTGGATGTGGGCGGGGACGGCGAACGGGGCCGCCAGGTTGACGATGAGGGCCTCGCCCGGCATGAGCGTCTGGATCTCGGCGCCCTGGGCGCTGATGTCCTGCTTGGCCGAGCCCCGCAGCATGTTGCGGTCCTTCTCATCGGCCAACCCGAGGATGAAGAACGTGTTGAACTGGCTCAGCAGCTCGTCGTCGAGCAGCTTGGGCTGCTGCGTCACGGCGCAGAGGCCGACGCCGAACTTGCGGCCCTCCCGTGCCACCCGGGGGAACACGTTGGACTCCCGGTCCCGTGAGGATCCAAGCACCCTCTGCGCCTCCTCCAGCGCGATCGACACCACCGGCATCCGGCCATGCCGGGCCGGGTCCTCGAGGTACGCCTCCTGCCACGTCTCGAGAACCCGCCGGGCCAGGAAGGACCCGACCAGCACCTCCTCGGTCGAGCCCAGCCCGCTCACGTCGACCAGCACGACCTTCCCCGACAGCAGGTCGTCGACGATACGGGCCCCGGCGGAGACGGCGGCATCTACCGAGACGCAGCGCAGGTCGACGATGCGCCGGGCCCGCCGGTGCAGGACCTGCAGGGTCGACAGGGCGACCCGAGCCGACAGCTCGACGTCGCGGAACCCGGCCAGGTCGTCGATGCGGGCGAACTCGGCCAGCCAGGCCAGCCCTTCCACCCGACGACCTG
>DATGAX010000261.1:0-3061 GCA_035312965.1 Acidimicrobiales bacterium | reverse complement strand
GACCCGGATCACCGCCTCGTAGGTGCGGCCCACGTGGTGAGGGTCGAGGGGCAGGTACGGCACCTCCCAGGTCTCCACGTCTTGGGGCAGCGCGGCCATGCCCTTCTTGATGGCGTCCTGGTGGGAGCCGGAGAAGGCGGTGTACACCAGGTCCCCGGCATAGGGATGGCGGGGGTGGACGGGCAGCCGGTTGCAGTACTCCGCCACCTGGCGCAGCTCGTCGATGTCGTGCAGGTCGAGCCTCGGGTCGATGCCCTCCGTCATCAGGTTGAGGGCCAGCGTGACCACGTCGACGTTGCCGGTGCGCTCACCGTTGCCGAACAGTGTCCCCTCCACCCGGTCGGCGCCGGCCAGCTGGGCCAGCTCGGCCGCCGACACGGCGGTGCCCCGGTCGTTGTGGGGGTGCACCGACAGGGTGACGGCGTCGCGGTGGGGGATGTTGCGGTGGACGTACTCGATGACGTCGGCGTAGGTGTTGGCCCCGAACATCTCGACGGTGTTGGGCAGGTTGATGACCATCTTGTTGTCGTGGTCGGGATCGATGACGTCCATCACCGCGGCACAGATCTCCACCGCGTAGTCCGGCTCGGTCCCGGTGAAGCTCTCGGGCGAGTACTCGTAGCTGACCTTCGTCTGGGGGATGGTGGACTCGAACTTCTTGACCAGGCGGGCGGCGTTGGTGGCGATGTCGGTGATGCCGTTGCGGTCGAGGCCGAACACCACCCGCCGCTGGAGGACGCTGGTCGAGTTGTAGAAGTGCACGATGGCGTTGCGGGCCCCGGCCACCGCCTCGAAGGTCCGCTCGATCAGCTCCGGCCGGCACTGCACCAGCACCTGAACGGCCACGTCGTCGGGGATGCGGTCCTCCTCGATGATCTGGCGGATGAAGTCGAAGTCGGGCTGGCTGGCCGCCGGGAAGCCGACCTCGATCTCCTTGAACCCCATCCCGACCAGCGTCTCGAAGAAGCGCAGCTTGCGGGCCGGGTCCATCGGGTCGATGAGGGCCTGGTTGCCGTCGCGCAGGTCGACGCTGCACCACACCGGCGCCTGGGCCAGGTGCTTCTCCGGCCACGTCCGGCTGAACCCGGTGATGCCCTCGAGCGGCCGGAACGGCTTGTACTTCTCGAACGGCATGTCGCATGGGGTCGGGTACTGGTAGGGCATTCGGTTCCTTTCGGGGAACTAAAAAACCTCCTGGCCCAGAGGCACAGGAGGTTTCGGCGAGCACCGGTATGTGGCGCTCGCCTACGTCAGAAGGAGGAGTCCGGTCGCGGGACGCATAAGGCGCCCTGACTTTATCACCATTGGGTCCGGGTCGTGCCGGGGCTGGAATTGGTGATGTACTCGCTGCCCTCCGGCCGCTCGAACACCGACTGCACCGCCACCCGGCCCGGCCCCCACAGGCGGATCCACACCTGGCGGTACTGGTAGCGGCTGCCCCACATCATGTTGGCCGCCCGCGGGTACTCGAGGTGCAGCGCCATGCCCACGCCGACGTCCTTGTACAGCAGCGCGGTGGGCTGGATGCAGATCGTCTCGCCCGGCTGCAGGTCGCGGATGAAGCTGTTGCCGGGCGAGTGCAGCAGCAGCAGGCCGGACCCCTGCCCGGCGTGGAAGATGTCGACGTTGTAGCCCACCGGGTAGTGCCACTCGGTGTCGTCGCCGGTCCCGGTGGTGAACCACACACCGGCCTGCTGCCAGTCGTACTGCACCGTCTCGCTGGCGGTGAGGAACCGGTGCTCGCGCACCTGGATGGCCTGGCCCGGGGCCAGCGGCACCGCGACCACCTCGCCGGGGGCGTCGTCGGAGAGGGCGATGTGGCCCGGTCCCTCCGCCTGCATCATGACCAGCGGCAGCCCGGCCCGGACCCGCTTCCAACCGCCCTTCATGGGCATGGCCTGCATCTTGACCGTCGGGTCGGCCCACAGGAGGGTGTGGTGCGAGAAGTAGATCGAGTGCGGCGGCTGGAGGTTGAAGTCGACCACCGGTACGTAGGTGCCCTCGATCTGGGCGGTGGAGGTCCCGAACTGGATGCGGGCCATGTCGCGGATGGCCGGCTGCTTCTGCCAACCGGAGTCCGTCGTCGCCTCGCGCACGTCGACCGGCGCCCCGCAATTGGGGCAGGAGACACCCGAGGCGTCGCTCGGCTGGCGGCAGAAGCGGCAGACGTAGCCGGTCTGGATGGCGCTCATTCGCTGTGGTGGTGCACGTACATGGACTGGATGCCCACCCGGCCGGGGCCGGTCATCTCGGCCAGGTAGAGCCCGTGGCGCATGATGCCGGTGCGGACGTTCTGCTGCACCGTGTTCATCGTCACCGACGAGTCCTTGTAGAGGAACCCGCCCGGCTCGACCAGGATCTTCTCGCCCGCCGCCAGCGTTCGCTCGAACACGTTGCCGTACCCGTGGAGCATCACGATGCCCGGCTCGTTGGACGTGACGAAGCGGTCCATGTACATGCCCTCGCCGTGCAGGACGTTGGTCATGCCCTTGATCCGAACGAAGCTGTAGCTGATCGAGTGGGAGGCGACCAGGAAGGCGTGCTCGCGCACGTCCAGCTCCATGCCCGGGTGCAGCGGCAGCACGACGAGCTCCCCGCTGGCGTCGCGGGAGAAGGCGACCCGGCCCGGTCCGTGGGCGATCGAGATCACGTGCGGCATCCCGCCGAGCATGCGCTTGATGCCCCCGCCGGTGTTCATGGCCGACAGCGGCGTGGCCTCGTCCTTCCAGAGCAGCACGTGGTGCTCGAAGAAGACGGAGTCACCCTGGGCCAGGTTGACCTCCGCCACCGGGACCAGCTCCCCCTCCACCTGGCAGGTGCTGCTGGAGAAGTGGAACTCGGTCATGTCCCGCAGGCGGGGCGCTTCCTTCCACCCCGAGTCGCTGACCAGGTTGCGGGCGTCGAGCGGTGCCCCGCAGGCCGAGCACGTCGTCTGCCCCGTGTCGTTCTGGGCCTTGCACCATTGGCACTCGATGCGGTCCATGCGCGCTCCTTGACTCGTCCCTGGTGGCCCCTCGGCCCGCCTTCCTGGGCCGCCGGGGACCGTACCAGCGCATCGGGA
>DATGAX010000260.1:0-3933 GCA_035312965.1 Acidimicrobiales bacterium | reverse complement strand
CTCGGCCGGATAGATGTTCTCCCCCCCGGAGACGATCATGTCCTTGACGCGGTCGTGCAGGAAGACGTAGCCGTCGGAGTCGACATAGCCGGCGTCGCCCGTGCGCAGCCAGCCGTCAGGGGTGATGGTCTTGGCCGTCTCCGCGGCCTGGTTCCAGTACCCCTTCATGTTCTGGCGGCTGCGGACCCAGAGCTCGCCGACCACCCCCGGCTCGCAGTCCCGGCCCTCCGGATCGACGACGCGCAGCTCGACCCACGGATAGGGCTTGCCGCAGGACCGGAGCAGGTGGGGGCGGGCCTCCTGGTCGTGGTCGCAGGCTTCGAGCTGGACGATCGCACCCGTCGTCTCCGTCAGGCCGTAGACCTGGATGAAGTCGCACCCGAAGGTGCGCATGGCCTGGGCCAGCACGGTGTCGGTGATGGGCGAGGCGCCGTAGACCACGGTGTGCAGGCTCGAGTAGTCGGTCTCCTCCACGCCCGGGGTGGCCAGGAGGAACTGGATCACCGCGGGCACCAGCAGCGCGTTGGTGACGCGACGGCTGGCGATGAGCTCCAGGATGCGGGCCGGGTCGACGTCGCGCATCACGACGGAGAGGCAGCCGTGGAACATCCCGACCAGCGACCACCCCGACCCGGCAATGTGGAACATGGGCATGGCGCAGAGGTTCACCGAGTCGCTGCCGAACCTCCAGGGCCCGCCGATCCTGTCCAGCAGACCGAAGAAGTTCTCGTTGGTGATCATGGCCCCCTTGGGCAACCCCGTCGTCCCCGACGTGTAGAGCTGCAGGGCGACGTCGTCGGGAGCCGAGGCCGCGCCCGGATCCCGGTCGGGCTGCGCCTCCCGCCACGTCTCGTACCGCGTGTACCTGGGGTGATCGCCGAGGACGAGGATGACCACCACCGTCTCCAGATCGGCCTCGATCTTCTCCAGGTGGGGGACGAACTCGGGTCCGACCACCACGGCCTTGGCCCGGGCGTCGTTGACTATGTAGGCCATCTCCGCCGGGGCCAGCCTCCAGTTCACCCCCACGGTGACGGCGTTGATCTTGGCCGCCCCGAACAGCACCTCGAAGTAGGCAGGGCCGTTCTTGTCGATGAAGGCCACGTGGTCCTGGGCACCCACGCCCGCGGCCTCCAGCCCGCGGGCCACCTGGCTCGAGCGACGATGCAGCTCACCGAAGCTGATGGTGTCGCCCTCGAAGTCGATGGCGGGAGCCGTCCCTCGCTCCACGCCATGGGCCCGGATGATGCCCGCCACCGTGCTGATCGCCAACGCTGCCCCTCTCGGACGGCTTCCCCGGCCGGCTACCGCCGCCATGGTAGGACCGCCCGTCGGCCCGTCCCCGCGGTGGACCCGTTGCCCACTTGCCCAGGCCGTGGTTGTCTGGGGTCGACGGGCACGGGCTTCACACCGGGCGAGGAGCCGCAAATGCCGCAATCCACGGTGCCGCGACGCCGGGGCCAGGGCCGATGACCCCGACCGAGGTCGTCGAGGCCTTCGGCGCGGCGTGGGCCGACCACGACCTCGACGCAGCCCTGGGCATGCTGGCCGAGGGCTGCGTGTTCGACTCCACCGGCCCTGCTCCCGACGGGTCCCGCCACGTCGGCATCGACGCCATCCGCAAGGCGTGGCAGCCGATCTTCGACGATCCCACGAGCCGCTTCGACCCCGAAGACACCTTCGCCGCCGGTGACCGCGTGGTCCAGCTCTGGCGGTACAGCTGGAGCAGCGGCCACGTGCGCGGCGTCGACGTCATCCGGGTGACGGACGGCAAGGTGGCCGAGAAGCTCTCCTACGTGAAGGGCTGAAGAAGGACCAGGAGACCAGGGACAGGGGGACGGCATGGCCGACATCGCAGCGCACCATCGCCAGGCACTGGACGCCGCCCGCGCGGTGGTGGCCGGCATCGGCGCCGACCAGGGGACGGAGCCCACGCCGTGCGAGGGGTGGGACGTCCGCACCCTGCTCAACCACGTCGTGTCGGGCAACCTGTGGGTGGCCGAGCTGGCCCGGGGCCGCACCATCGCCGACGTCGGCTCCGAGCTCGACGGAGACCAGCTGGGGGCGAACCCGCTGAAGGCCTACGACGAGTCGGCCGAGGTGGCCGCATCGGCCTTCGAGGCTCCGGGCGCCCTCGACGCCCCCTGCGCCGTCTCCTACGGACCCGTCCCCGGGGCGGTGTACGCGGGTCACCGCTTCATCGACGTGCTGATCCACGGCTGGGACCTGGCCGCGGCCACCGGCCAGGACCGGCGCCTCGACCCCGGTCTGGTCGAGGCCTGCTGGAACGTGATCGAACCCCAGCTGGACATGCTGCGGGCCAGCGGCATGTTCGGCACCGATCTCCCCGTGCCTGCCGACGCCGACGCCCAGACACGCCTCCTGGCCGTGCTCGGCCGTCGCTGACCGGCGTGGGCTGAGCGGCGTCGGGGCCCGACCGGTCCCGCCTCGCCGCCGTCAGCCGCCGATCAGAAGGCGCCGATGCCGTTCGGCGTGCCCAGGCCGGTGGGCCCGTCGTAGCCGGGCTCGCCGTTGCACAGGTAGGCCGGGCCGCAGCTGGCCGGCACCGAGGCGTCCGATCCGCTGGTGACGTCGAAGAGGGCGGTCGGGTGCTGGTACGGGAGGGGGCGGGGGTCGGTCGCGCCCCCGGCGTGGCCGGCCAGGGCGAACACGCTGGCCACGATGGGCGACGACACGCTCGTGCCCCCGAAGACCAGCCATCCGAACCCGCCGTAGCTGTCGTAGGCGGCAACGCCGGTGTTGGGGTCGGCCACCGCGGCCACGTCGGCCACCGTGCGCTGGGCGCAACCGGAGTCCACCTGCCAGGCGGGCTTGGGCTCGAAGGACGAGCATCCGCTCCCCGTCCCCCCACCGATCTGAGGCACCTGGGAGAGCGGCCCGCTGCCCCAGACCGTCTCGCTCCAGCCCCGCGGGGTCGTGTCCTGCACCAACGCCGTCCCGCCTACGGCGGTGACGAAGGGGGACGAGGCCGGGTAGCTGACCCCGTAGCCGGAGTCGCCGGCGCTGGCCGTCACCGCCACTCCCGGGTGGTCGTAGAAGTGGTCGAGGCTGCGCTCGTCGGGCTCGCCCGCCCACACCGATCCGTAGCTGTTGGAGATGGCGACCGCCCCCAGGGACGCGGCGGTGTTGACCGACGCGCCCAGGTCGGAGGTGGTGTCGTTCTGGGTGCTGGCCTCGTCGGCGGAGTTGGCTTCGACCAGCAGGATGTGGCAGTCGCCACAGGTGGCAGAGACCATGTCGAGGTCGAGCGAGATCTCCTGCGACCACTGGGCGTCGGCCCGGGGATAGCTCCCCTGCTGGCCGCTCTGGTTGACCTTGCGGAAGCAACCGTTGGCCGTCGTGCACGGGGCGAGGCCGTAGTAGGAGCGGTAGACGGCCAGGTCGGCCTCGGCGTTGGGGTCGTCGTAGGCATCGACGATCGCCACCGTGCGCCCGGCGCCGCCGCTGGCCGGCAGCTTGTAGGCGCTGAGCAGGTCGACGGGGCCGTACCCGCCGTGAGAGGACTGGGCCCCCGGAACCGTCAGGTCGGTCCGCACCATGGAGGCGCAGCGCACCACCCCCACGGTGCACACCGTCTGCACGTGGGCCCGGGCGGGCGCGGCGCCGGCCAGGCCGACCGCCCTGGCCGCGGGACCGCCGGCGGTTGCCATCAATGCCGCGGCGACGCCCACGGCGCTGGCCACCATTCCCTTGCCCCTGCCCCTCATGCTCGCTGCTCCCTTCCGCATGTCCGAGGTTGCCGGAATGCCCGAATGATGACTTCGGCGGGCAGGGAGCGATTCCTGCCCCACCGTCACCTCTCCATATGGGAACATGTGTTCGGTGCCGGACCGGGCCACGATCCTCCACGCCGACCTGGACGCCTTCTACGCCTCGGTCGAGCAGCGGGATGACCCCAGCCTGCGGGGTCGC
>DATGAX010000259.1:0-9548 GCA_035312965.1 Acidimicrobiales bacterium | reverse complement strand
GGTGGCCCCGCTTCACCGATACCCGCCTCCCCCGCCCCCCGGCCGGGCCGGCCGTCGGCACCGCATCCATCGACCATGTCGTGGGCAACGTCGAGCAGGGGCGCCTCGACGAGTGGGTGGCCTTCTACTGCGACGTGCTGGGGTTCGAGCAGATGCGCCACTTCGACGCGGACCAGATCTCGACCCAGTACTCCGCCCTGCGCTCCACGGTCGTGCACAACGGCGCCGGCGTGGTCATGCCCATCAACGAGCCGGCACCGGGCCTGCGCAAGAGCCAGATCCAGGAGTACCTGGAGGCGTTCCGGGGACCCGGCGTGCAGCACATCGCCCTGGCCACCCCGGACATCCTCACGTCGGTGGCGGCCATGCAGGACCGGGGCGTCCGCTTCCTCGAGATGCCGCCGGCCTACTACGAGGACGCCCGCGACCGGGTGCGGGGCTTCGACCTCGACTGGGCCGCCCTCGAGCGCCTCGGGATCGAGGTGGACGTCGATTCGGGGGGATACCTGCTGCAGGTGTTCACCGAGACGGTGACGGACCGGCCCACTTTGTTCATCGAGATCATCCAGCGCGAGGGGGCGACCGGGTTCGGCGAGGGCAACTTCAAGGCGTTGTTCGAAGCCATCGAGCGCGAGCAGGCCCGGCGCGGCAACCTGTAGGGGTGCTGCTTCCGTTCGGCGTCGACGACGCGGGCCACGTCGTGGTCCTCCGGGGCGGCGACGTGCTGGACCTGGCCCGCTACGAGGGGCTCGACGTCGGCCGGGAGGTGTTCGAGGGGGGCAGCCTCAACCCGCTGATGGCGCTCGGGCCCGACGCGTGGTCCCTGACCCGCCGCCAGATCCTCGAGCGCGTGGCCGATCAGCCCGCCTCCGTGACGCGGCCCGTCGAAGGCGTCCGCCTGATCATGCCCGTGGCCGTGGGCGACTATGCCGACTTCTACGCGTCCCGCTCGCACGTGGAGGCCATGGGCCGCATGCTGCGTCCCGGGGAGGACCCGCTACCCCCGGCCTGGTTGCACCTGCCGATCGGTTACCACGGCCGGGCCGGGACGGTGATCGTCAGCGGCGACCCGGTGTACCGCCCCTCGGGCATCCGCCCGGGGGATCACGGCCCGGAGTACGGCCCGTCGGCCCGGCTCGACGTCGAGGTCGAGCTCGGGTTCGTCGTAGGCGTCGGAGTGCCCCGTGGTCAGGTGCTCGCCGCGGTGGAGGCGGAGCGGCACATCTTCGGCCTGGTCCTGCTCAACGACTGGAGCGCCCGCGACGTGCAGGCATTCGAGTACCGCCCGCTCGGTCCATTTCTGGGCAAGTCGTTCGCCACGTCGGTGTCCCCGTGGGTGGTGCCGCTCGCCGCCCTCGACGCGGCACGTGTCCAAGGGCCGGTGCAGGATCCGGAGCCGGCGGCCTATCTCAAGGCGACCGAGCCACGGAACATCGACGTGCGGTTGCAGCTTTCTGTCAACGGTACTGTCATATCGGAGATGTCCTCGGCCGACCTGTACTGGTCGCCGGCGCAGATGCTGGCTCATCTCACGGCCAACGGGGCCGGGGTCCGGGTCGGCGACCTGTTCGGCACCGGCACCATCTCCGGTCCGGGCCCCGGCTCCGAAGGATCCCTGGCCGAGGCCTCGGGGGGCGAGCGGTGGTTGGAGGACGGCGACCGGGTGACCATCGCCGGATGGTGCGGGGACGAGGCGATCGGCGCCGTGGAAGCGGAGGTACGGGCAGCATGACCTACTACTTGCGTGTCGGGGACGTTCCGGCCAAGCGCCACGTGCACCACCACGGCCTGTCCGAGGAGCTGATGGGCGAGGAGGGATTCCGCGGCGCCTCCGCGCTGCTCTACCACCGGCGTTCACCCAGTGCCATCACGGACGTGGAGCCGGCCGACGTACCGCGCAGCCCGTTGACACCCAACCACCCGCTCCTGCCGTGGCACTTCCGCCCCGCCCCGGGGCCTGTCGCGGGCGACCTGGTCACGGGCCGGCAGGTGTTGATGGGCAACGCCCAGGCGACGATCTGCCGGGCCGCGGCGGACCGCACCAGCGAGCTGTACCGCAACGCGGCGGGCGACGAGCTCGTCTACATACAGTCCGGCCACGCCACCCTGGAATCGGTCTTCGGCGCCGTCGCGGCGGGGCCGGGCGACTACCTGGTGGTGCCGGCGTCGACGACCCACCGGTGGGTCGTCACCGGCGATGGTCCCGTTAGCGCGCTGGTCGTCGAAGCGGCCGGCCACGTGACCATCCCGGCGCGCTACCTGACCGAGAGGGGGCAGCTGCGCGAGGGGGCACCTTTTTCCGAGCGGGACATCCGAGCCCCGCAAGGGCCGCTGGTGGTGGACGACGACGGCCCGGTGCCGGTCCTGGTCCGCACCCGCCAGGGGTGGTCGCGGCACTGCCACGCCTCGCACCCCTTCGACGTGGTCGGCTGGGACGGCTCGCTGTGGCCCTTCGCCTTCTCCATCCGGGACTTCGAACCCGTCGTCGGGCGCATCCACCAGCCGCCGCCGGTGCACCAGACCTTCGCCGGGCCGGGGTTCGTCGTGTGCAGCTTCGTGCCCCGCCCCTACGACTTCGACCCGGACTCGTTCAAGGTTCCCTACCACCACGCCAACGTCGACTCGGACGAGGTGCTGTTCTACTCCGGCGGCGACTTCATGAGCCGCAAGGGCGCCGGGATCGAGCCTGGTTCGATCACGCTGCACCCGGCCGGCTTCGTGCACGGGCCGCAACCGGGCAGCGTCGAAGCGGCGGCCGGCGCGACGCGTACCGAGGAGACGGCGGTGATGGTGGACACCTTCTCGCCCCTCCTGGTGTCCGACGACGCCCGGGCCGCGGCCGATGCCGCCTACCCGTGGAGCTGGGCCCGGCCGGTCTAGACGACGCGGAGGCCACGCCGGGCGGGGCGGGTGCCCTCGGCCGACTTCTCGCGCTCGATCAGCTCGATCAGCCCGTCGCCCAGAAGCGGGTGGGCGAACAGGTAGCCCTGGGCCAGGTGGCACCCGATGCGGCGCAGGCCTTCGAGCTGCTCGGGGGTCTCCACCCCCTCGGCCACGGCGTCGATCCCCATGGCGTCGGCCAGGTCGACCACGGCCCGCACGATGGCCGAGTCCACCGGGTCCGACGCCAGGTTCTTCACGAACAGGCGGTCCACCTTGACCTCGTGGACGGGGAAGTTCTTGAGGTAGCCCAGCGAGCTGTGGCCCGTGCCGAAGTCGTCGATGGCCAGGCGGACGCCGAGGCGGTTGAGCTTCTTCATGATCTCGGTGGCGCCCGCCATGTCGTCCATCACCATGGTCTCGGTGATCTCGAACTTGAGGAGGTGGGACTCCAGGCCGGCCCGGTCGAGCGCCGTCGCCACGTCGGCCAGCAGCGTGCTCTGCTGGAACTGGCGAGGCGAGAGGTTGACGGCGATCGGGAAGTCGCGGCCGGTCCGGCGCTTGATCTCGACGATCTGCCGGCAGGCCTCCTCCAGCACGAAATGGCCCAGGGGCAGGATCAGCCCCGTCTCCTCCGCCATCGGCACGAACCGTTCGGGTGCCACCAGCCCGTCCACCGGGTGGCGCCACCGGACGAGGGCTTCGGCGCCGACGACGCGCCCGTCGGCCACCGACACCATCGGCTGGTAGTGCAGCTCGAGGTCGCCGCGCTCGATGCCCTTGCGCAGCGCCGCTTCGAGGTCGATGCGCTCGGACGAGCGGGTGCCCATCAGCTCCTTGTCGAACACCTGGTATGTGCCGCCCCGGCCCTTGGCCCGGTACATGGCCACGTCGGCGTCGCGCAGGGCGTCGTCGGCGCTCTGGCCCGGCTCGGTCAGGGCGATGCCCACCGACAGGCTGGCCACGATCTCGTAACCGTCAGGCAGGACGAGCGGTTCCTCGACGGCGGAGCAGATGCGGCGGGCGGTGGCCACGGCCTCCTCGATGCCGTCGACTTCCTCCAGGAGGATCACGAACTCGTCGCCGCCGAAGCGGGCGACCAGGCCGCGGGTCCCCACCGCCTGGCGCATCCGGGTGGCCACTGCGACGAGCAGGCCGTCACCGGTGCCGTGACCGAGGCTGTCGTTGATGGCCTTGAAACGGTCGACGTCCACGAAGATCAGGGCGTGGGTCTGCTGCTTGGCCGCGGCCCGCTCGAGGGCCGCTTCGAGACGCTCCACGAGCAGGCGCCGGTTGGCCAGCCCGGTCAGGCTGTCGTACAGCGCCTGGCGGGTCATGACCGCCTCGAGCTTCTTGCGCTCGGTGATGTCCCGGAAGGAGATGACGGCGCCCACGACCTTGCCGTTCTGGCGCACCGCTGACGCGGTGTAGGCCACCTGGAGAGGGTGGCCGTCCCGGCCCTCGAAATGGGCCTCCTCCTCCCGGATGACGCCGCCCGCCGCCATGACCGAGCGGGCCGGGGCGAGGAGGAACTCGGGGGCCCGCATCGACTCCTTGGGCAGGCTGTCGCCGATGGGTATGTTGCGGGCCGGGAGGCGGATGAGCTCGGCCGCCGCCGGGTTGACGAAGGTCAGGTTGCCGTCGGCGTCCACGGCCACGACGCCCTCGCCGATGTTGAGCGTCACCGACGCCAGGCGGCTGCGCTCGTAACGGACCTGCCGGTACAGCTCGGCGTTGGTGAGCGCCCCCTTGGCGATGGCCCCGATGGCGTCGAGCAGTATGCAGTCGGCCTCGTCGAACGGCTCCTCCCGGAGGCGGCCGGACACGGTCAGCCATCTCTGCTCGCCGCCGACATCGATGGCCGCCGCCATGGATCCGGCCGGGGGCTCCGTGGGCGACAGCTCGGCCGTCGGGCAGCGCAGCTGCTCCCGAGCGGCCTGCAGAACGCTGTCGATGACGGCGTCCTGGCTGAGGCGCCGGTTGGCGTCGAGGGTCACGTTGAACAGGCCCTGCATCCGGGTCCGGTCGTGCTGGGCCTTGAACTGGGCCGATACGAGGAGGCGGACGGCAACGAGGAGCGGGACGGCCAGGGCGGTGGCCCACCTGTTGATGTGGATGTCGAGGGCCAGAAGGGCACCGACGAGCGTCCCTGTGGCGGAGACGGCGACCTGGGCCGTCATGTCGGAGGAGAACAGCTCGTCCCAGGCCACCCCCATCGAGACCATCAGGGCGGTGACCAGGCTGGTGGATACCACGAAGTACACCGCCGCCCCGGCGCAGGCGGCCAGGACGGCCTCGACGTGCAAGGGCTGTACCGGAATGGAGATGGACCGCTGCACGGCGAGGGCGACGCTGGCCGAGAGCATGACCTCGCCGAAGTTGAAGACCGACTTCACGAACGGCCGACGCCGGATGGCCTGCGAGAGAACGACGACGGAGGCGAAGACGGCCAGCGTCATGGCCGGCGGGACCAGCAGGGCCAAGACGACCAGGAAGCCCTCGTCGAAGTGGAAGGCCTCGGACTGGTTGGACCGGAAGAGCACGAGCGGCTTGATCCAGCTGAACAGGTCGACCGCGAACACGACTGCGACCACCGTCCACTGGACGGTGGTCAAGTACAGGTGGCCGCTGAGCCCGGCGACCAGGGCGCTGGTCACCACGCCGCCGCCGACCGTGGCGGTGATGATCAGCCGGGTGCGGCGCGGGAGCTGAGACAAGGGCATGGCTTCCTCAGCGCGGCCGCGGCACCGTCGCGGTCAGTTCCATACCGCCCCGTTCCAGGCCGCGCCGTTCCACGCCGCCCCGTTCCAGGCTGCCCCGTTCCAGGCTGCGCCGTTCCAGGCGCCGCCGTTCCACGCCGCCCCGTTCCACGCTGCCCCGTTCCACGCTGCCCCGTTCCACGCTGCCCCGTTCCACGCTGCCCCGTTCCACGCCGCTCCGTTCCACGCTGCGCCCGTCCATATCGCCGGGTTCCAGCTGTCGGCCGTCCCCGCGGGGCTGAGAGAGATTGTCGTACCGGGCGCCGGGGCGGTCAACCCGTAGGTGGACTGGCCGAGGTTGAGTGCGGTCGAGGCGGCCGCGGCCTGGACGTTGAGAGCGCCGTGGCCGTCGACGAAGGGGTTGCCGAGCGGGCCGGGTGCGGCGGTGCCCAGCAACCGGGCCTTCAGCTGGTTGGGCGTGAGGCCGGGATTGGCGGCCAGGACCAGCGCCGCCGCGCCGCTGGTGATGGCGGCGCTGAACGATGTGCCGGAGCCGACGAAGTTGGCGGAGCCCATGCGGGCCGACGGGTTGTTGGTCCAGATCGTCGAGTTCGGGGCGGCCACGCTGACCACGGACCGGCCCGATGTCACCAGGTCGGGCTTCACCCACCCGTCGACGGCGGTCGGCCCGGCGCTGCTGAAGTCGTTGACCTCGTCGTCGGCCGTGGCGGTCGTGGCCATGTCGTCGAGGGCGCCGACCGTGATCGCCAGGGGGTCGTCACCCGGGGAGAGGATGGTGCCGTTGAACGGGCCGGCGTTACCGGCCGAGGTCACCACCGCGATACCGGCGTTCCAGGCCGCTTCCACCGCCTGGTCCAGGGCGTTGCTGACGCTCGGAGTGGTGGGCTCGTAGCCGAGCGAGAGGTTGAGGACGCCGAAGTTGTATTGCTTCTTGTGGTTGACGACCCAGCCGATGCCCTTGATGATGGTGGCCACGTCGGTCTGGCCCGAGGCTCCGGCGACCTTGACGGAGAACAGGTTGGCGGCCGGGGCCTCGCCCGTGTACTGGCCGCCCGACGAGGCGCCGTTGCCGGCGATCAGGCCGGCGACGAAGGTGCCGTGACCGTACCCGTCGAGGTAGGGGTTCTTGTCGCCGGCGAAGTCGACCCCGCCGATCAGCCGCCCGCTGAAGTCGGGCAGGTTGTCGATGCCGGTGTCGAGCACCGCGACTGCGACGCCCTGGCCGTTGTCGCCGGAGGCGGTGAGCGCGGCCGCCCCCGTTTCCTGCAGGAAAGCCGCGCTGGGGGGGTGGGGGCCGGTGGACACGGTGGTCGACTGGAAGCCCACGGTGGCGTCGGGTGTGACCGACACGCCGGGGATGGACTGCAGCACGGCGGCGGCGGTGGAGGGGAGGTCGGCCAGGACGCCGTTGACGACGGGCAGGTTCGACGCGATCGGAGCGCCGGCGCAGGCGACCAGGGTGCCGACGCTGATGCCCGGGAGGCCGCTGACCACGACAGGGGTGGTAGGTCCGGTCGAAGGCGTGGCACCCATGAGGGTGGACGTCACCTGGTTGGCGACCATCTGGATCTGCGGCGCCGGTGTGGTGAAGGCGCCGGCGTACGCGGTGGCCAGCGCCTGGGACATGGCGCCGACACACGTGGAGTACGAGCTGGTGTAGGAGAAGGCGCCGGAAGCCGAGAAGATGTCGGCGCGGGCCGCGGTCGTACCCGCTGCGCTCAGAACGGTGCCCAACGCCACCGCGGCGATAAGTCGCTTTTGGCCGGTGCGACGCTGCGCACCGGTCCCCTTCCCCTGGGTCACCACTCGCGGAGTATCGGTGCCCGTTCGCGGGCTCTTTAGGTGGTGTTCACCGGCCGGGATCCTTCGGTGGTCGCCAGGCCGCTCGGTCGCGGTATGTATCCCGTTACGAGCGAATTATCGCCTCCGGATCAGGTCATCGTGTCGAGAATTTCCTCAACGATCTCGATCGTCGTATCCGGGTGCAAGAAGGCGAAACGGGCGACCGTTTCGCCTTCCCACTTGCTCGGGGTGACAAATCCGATTTGGTCGGCCAGCAACCGGCGGGACCAGTCGTCGTAGTCCTGCGCGTCCCAACCCTCCCGGCGAAACAACACAACGGACAATTCGGGCGGGCGGATGAGGCTCATTCCGGGCCGGGCGTCGATCACCGCCGCGGCGCGGCGCGCCATCTCCAGTGCCGCTTCCACGGCGTCCCGGTAGGCATCGGTGCCGTGCACGGCCAAGGAGAACCAGAGGGCCAGGCCTCTGGCCCGGCGGGTCAGGTGGTAGGCGTAGTCGCTCGGGTTCCACTCGTCCGGAGCATCGGTATGGATCACGTCCAGGTAGCTGGCATCCTGGGTGTGGACGGCCCGGGCCAGGGCCGGATTGCGATAGATCAAGGACGCGCAGTCGAACGGGGCGAAGAGCCATTTGTGGGGATCGACCACCAGGGAATCGGCCAATTCGATGCCGGCGAACCGCTCCCGGACCGAGGGGGCGAAGAGGGCGGCCCCTCCGTAGGCCCCGTCCACGTGGAACCACATGTCGCGGGCCCGGGCCACCCGGCCCACCCCGGCCAGGTCGTCGACGATGCCGGCGTTGGTCGTCCCCGCGGTGGCCGCCACGCCGATGACCGATCCCGGGTCGGGGTCCGACTGCAGGGCCCGCTCGAGATCGGCCCCTGTGAGGCGATGGTCCTCGGTGGCGACGACCAGCGGCTGCACCCCGATCACGCGCAGGGCCTTTCCGATCGACGAGTGGGCCTGGTCGCTCACCGCCACCCGCAGCCGGCCCGCTGCGTCGCCGAGCCGGCGCCGCCCCGCCTCGCGCGCCACGACCAGGGCGGACAGGTTGCCGGCGCTGCCGCCGGCCACGAAGCAGCCCCCCGCTCCGGGCGGCAGCCCGGCGGCGTCGGCTATCAGGCGCAGGGCCTGGTTCTCGGCCGCCACCGCGCCGGCCGCCTCCAGCCAGCTGCTGCCCTGGAGGGACGAGCACGATGCGACCATGTCGAACAGCAACGACGCCTTCGTCGGGGCGGCCGGTATGAAGGCGAGGAAGCGGGGACTGTCGCAGGACACGACGGCCGGGGCGAGGACGTCGGCGAACACCTCCATCACCCGGGCCGGGTCGGTCCCGACCGGATTGATCATCCCTTCGAGGGCCTCTTCCAGGCGGGACTTCTCGCCGGCGAAATCGAGGGGGACCGGATCCAGCTCGAGTCGCCAGCGGCAGTAGTCCATCACCAGCGTGATGAGCCGGTCGTCGGCCATGAACATCGGGTTGCGCACGCCGCCCAGCATGGTCCATCTCGACCCGGCGGGGCGGCCCATCAGCCCGGGCTGCCCGTCCCGGCCACGGCCGGGGCCTAGCCGTCCCGGCCGCGGCCCGCCAGGTACTCCCCCACGGCCCAGAGGTCGGTGACCGTCCTCGGGTCGAACCGGGCCCAGCCGCCGTCGTCGCCGATCACCACCGCCACGTCCTGCCGATTACGCCGCCCCACGATCCACCCTCCGTCGAAGCGGACGACGCGGCCGATGTCGGCCGGGTCACGGCCGATGCCGTCCGCCTTGGCGAGCATCTCCGCCGGCACGTCATCGACGGCGGTGGCGCGGAAGTGGGGGTCCGCCACGACGGCGATCTCACCCCGATCGACGGCGGCGTTGTGCCGGTCGGTGCGGTTCTTGATGTACACGGCCGTGGCGGCGCCCAGGCCGAGGAGCAGGACCGCCACCGTCACCCCGGCCCGCACGTCGACGACCGTCACCAGGCCGGCCACCGCCAGCGGGATGGCGATCAGGGCCACCTTCGCGCCGCGGCCCATCCGGGCCCACTGCTGCCGCACGGGAGGGAGGCGGCCGGGGTACAGGTCGCCGCGCCGCAGCGGGGAAATCACGCCAGAAGTGTGGCAGGGTGACGGCCGTGCCCACCACCATCGACCTGACCGGC